>VFZS01000240.1 GCA_016871095.1 Acidobacteriota bacterium | reverse complement strand
TTGGCATCCTTGCAATAGACCACTTTCGTCTTCTCCGGATGCAGTTCCAACCCACACTGCTTCAACCGTGCCGCTATTTCGACACGCACCAGGTCCGCTTCCCGCTCTGTTCTGCAATGGACGATGATATCGTCCGCGTACCGCTCGAACGGCAGATGAGACCAATTTCGCCCCATCCACAGATCGAACGCGTAGTGCAGAAACAGATTGGCCAACAGGGGGCTGATCACTCCTCCTTGCGGAGTGCCTCGTTCACGCTGCAGCAGACGTCCTTCTTCATCTTGTGCCGGCGCTTTCAGCCACCGCTCGATGTACAGTACCATCCACCGCTCTTGCGCGTGTTTCCTGACCGCCTTCATCATCAAATCGTGATCGAGATTGTCGAAGAAGCCCTTGATGTCCAGGTCACAAACCCAGTCGTAGGCCCAACACATCTGCCGAGCCTGCCCCACCGCGTCCAGCGCCGACTTGTTGGGACGATACCCGTACGATGCCGGCAGGAACAGTGGATCCACCACTGCTTCCAGGCGATTCTTCACGACCATTTGCGCGATTCGATCTGAGACCGTCGGTATCCCCAACGTTCTCTCTCCGCCGTTGGCTTTCGGGATCTTCACCGTCCGCACTGGCGGCGGAAAGTAACTCCCGGACGACATCCGATTCCAGATTCTGTAAAGGTTCTTCTTCAAGTCCCTTTCAAACTCCTCGATCGATTGCCCATCCAGACCTGCCGCCCCTTGATTGCTCTTTACCTTTACATAGGCTTCCCAGACTTCCCATCGGGAAATACAAAACGGTTTTGCTTCATCTTTCAGGCTCCTCCCCTTGCGGGTTGGCCCAACCGATGTCGCTTCACTACACACACCCCCTTCGCTCCATCGGCTTTCGCCGACTTCCCCGCTACTACGGGGTGTTCCGCCCCTTGGCGCCGCGTTCGTACTCTCGCCCTCGTGGTTCATGCCACTTGTGGCTTCTCCGTTAGCATCGGCACCGAAGGTTCCCATGTTCCGAATAATCGCCTCACCCGAGCTCAAGCCACCTATATGCCGGATACCGTTCCGCCCGTAAACAGGTCCCGTCGGAACTTGTCCCGCAGCCTTCTAACAAACCACGGTTTTGATATCGTCTGACTCTTTTCGACATGAGAATCGGTGATTCACTTTCGTTCTTCTTCTCGGATGTCACCTGACCCGGTCTGGCCGGGCCTTTTCCTTCCCTGCTCACTACCACAGCTTTTGACCGCAGCAGCGGGAGGCGGTTTGGAACCCTCTCCTGTAAGACGGTTCCGAGGGGCCTTCCCTCATCGACTACTCAGCTACGCAAAAGAGTCGTCTGTCGCCGCCTCTTTTGCTCATGGCACACTCAGAAGATCAGCTTCAAGGCGAACTGGATTTCCCGGGGCGACGAGGCGCCGGTGATCTGGCCGAAGCTCGCGCTGCTGAGCTGAAGCCGCGCCGCCGGTGGAGCCGAGAAGTTGGCGTGGTTCAGCAGATTGAAGAACTCCGTCCGGAACTGGAGCGTGTAGCGTTCACTCAGAGGCGTATTCTTGAAGACCGAGAAGTCGGTGTTGAAGGCCGCCGGTCCGCTGAGCACGTTCTTGCCCAGGTTCCCGTACAAACCGCACGGCCGCCGCAGACCGCGCGCGCCGCACGGGTCGGCGAAGGCGGCGGGATCGAGGAACCGATGGTCGTTGGACTCGCGAAACCCGCTCACCTTCGGATTCACGCCGGCCACTGCGTCCGGCCGCTGCGCCTGACTGTCGCCGTTTCCCCGGTTGTCGCGCCCCGAGGTGATGTACATCGGGAAACCGCTCCGCGCCGAGGTGATCCCCATGATCTGCCAGCCGGACGCCAGCTTGTGCACCGCGCCCGAGTCCGTCCCGAGCCACTTGTGGAAGGGCAGATCCCACGCATAGTCCAGCGTGAAGATGTGCGTCAGATCGGCGTCCGACCTTCCGCGCGAGGCGCGCCGGTTCTCGTGGTCCTGGACCCGGGGGGACTGCGAGTTTGTGAAGTTGTCCACACCCCCGATCGAGATGTTCTTCCCGTAGGTATAGTGCCCGTTCAACTGGAAGCCCCGGCTGAACCGCTTGCGCAGGGAGGCCTGCATGGAGTGGTAGACGCTCATGTCGGAGTTCTCCATCTGCCGCACCCGGCCTAATGCCGGCAGAGGACGACGGCCGGTCGCCGGGTTAATCTCGTTCGGGAACCAGAGGTCTTTGTTCTTCACACCTCGGTTGGCGACGTAGCCAACCTGGAGCGCGAGGTCCTGGACCAGCGCCCGCTGGTAATTGAAACTCCACTGCACGCTATAGCTGCTCCGCGCGAACGGATCAAAGACCAGCCGGCCGGCCGGCGCCGGCACGCTGCCGATGTCGGCGAAGAAAGCGGTCTCGTCCATCGGCATGGGAAAGTCTCCATCGGCCCGGGTCAGCGTGATCTTAGCCGGGCGGTCCGGAGGCTCCACCATCGTGGTCAGTTCGCGCAGAGCGTTCGGGGCGTAGTACACGCCCACTCCGGCGCGGATGACATCCTTGCTGCGGCCGCCGATGTCCCACGACAGGCCGAAGCGGGGGCCGAAGTTGTTCCGGTCCCGCTCCAGAATCGGCTTGCCAGGCTCCCGCCAGGCGCCGTACCAGACGTCGACGACGTTGAACAGCGAATTCTCGCGCTCGGAGGTTGGGGAATAGTACTCATAGCGCAGCCCGAGATTCAGCGTGAGCGGGGAGGAGACGCGCAAGTCGTCCTGCAAGTAGAAGCCCCAGTGGTTCTCCTGCATCCGCTTGGTATCGCTGCCGGCGGTGAGGATCACTTGGGTGAAGCGGCCCGCCAGCAAGTCGTCGATCGAGTTAACCGTGTAAATCGGGTTCTGCCACTCCGCGCGCCCGTAGTGGAAGCGCCTCAGCTCGAAGCCTGCCTTGACTGAGTGCCGGCCCACGTTGTAGGAAAGGTTGTCCAGGATCGACCAGCTTCCTCCGTTGGCCCGCAGCAGCTTGACCAGATCGGTGTTGAAGACGCCCCGAAGCTGTGGAATGCCCCGCGGCTGGAAGGCGCCGTGCACCCGCGGGATATCCTGCTTGTTGGCCCCGGCCCGCAGCTCGTTGATCGCGCGCGGCGTCAGCGTCCGAGTCCAGGAAGCTGTCCCACTGCGGTTCTGCGTCGGGTAAATCAGCCCGTTGGTCGGCGCAAGCGACGCCGCCACTGCGTCGGCGTCCAGGATCGTGTACCGGAAGAAGAACAGGTCGGTAGCCCGCGGATGGTAGTCCAGCCGCGCCGTCGCGGAATCTTCCCGGTTGGTGTCCACGTCGCTGCGGCGGTGAAACCCGACGTTGGGATCCCGTGTTGCGCTGGTGGCCGGCGGCAGGATCTCCAGCCAGGGAATCAGCCGCGGGTTCCGCTGCCGGATCTGCTGCCTCATCGTCTCCGACGGCACTTCTCCGGAAATCTGCCGGCTACGCCGCTCACGCACTCCTTCCCAGCCCGCGAAGAAGAACAGCTTGTTGCGCCGCACAGGGCCGGCCGCCGTCGCGCCGAACTGGTTCATGCGCAGCTTGTCCCGCTCGCTGCCGAAGAAGTTCCTCGCGTCCAACTTGTCATTTCGGATGAACTCATAAATGGTGCCGTGAAATTCGTTCGTCCCCGACTTCGTGATGACGTTCACCGCCCCGGACAGCGCCCGGCCGGTTTCGGCCGAGAACGTCCCCGTCGTCATCTTGAATTCCGAGATGTGCTCCACGCTCAGGATGTTCTGCTGCGTCTGCCCGCCGAAGTCCTGCGTCGAGGGCCGATCCGGGTTGGAGGCGTCGGTGCCGTCCACGGCGACATTCACGCCATCGCGCGTCAGGCCATTGAAGTAAATGCCGCCACCGGAGCGCACCGTGCCGGCCTGCAACGAAATCAACTGGGCGAAGTTGCGGCCGTTAAGCGGCAGGTTGCGCACCTGCTGCTCGCCGATCACCGCACCGAGTTCGGTGGTCTGCGTGCTCACCAGCGGGGCGCCCGCCGTCACGGTGACGTTTTCGGTGACGGTCCCAACTTCCAGTACCAGGTCCACCTTGGCACGCTCGGTGGCATCGAGCCGGATGCCCCGGCGCTCGATCGTCTTGAAGCCCTGCATTGCGGCCGACAGAATGTATTCGCCAATGGGAAGCCGGTCGAGGATGTAATCCCCGTTGGCCGCCGTGGTGGCGCTGTAGCTCACCCCGGTACCGGTGTGGCGAGCACCTACCTGTGCGGCCGGAATCACCCCGCCACTGGTGTCCTTCACCGTACCCACCAGAGTGGCCGTGTTGACTTGGCCGAAAAGCGTTCCCGCGGCGATCAGGATCGCCGCCATCCAGCGCAACTGAAGCATGCGATACCCTCCCCCGTCAAACTTACAGCGAGCACCCTGCGGTGTCAAGCTCCGCCAGGGGCCTGGCTGTCTTTCAGCCAGGCTGAATCCCCGCGACCCGCTGCCCTGAACTTCCCGCCAACACCGGATCGCCGATTTCGCGCATCTTCTCCCGCAAGCGGGACTCCAGACGCCGCCGGGCCTCTTGCGGGGCGGCGTCGCCCGAGTCGATCAGATTGGTGGTCTCGGACGGATCTCGGCTAAGGTGGTAGAGTTCATCCCGGTCGCGGTGGCGGAAGTCGCGCACCAGCTTCCATTCGGGCGTGCGGTAGATGCGGAGGTCGGCCTGCACGCCATGCCGCATGCTGTACTCCGCGTAGAGATCATTGTCCCAGGGTATCTTTTCCCCTTTCAGCAGCGGCAGGCAGTTGTGTCCGCGGATCGTCTCGCCCTGGGGTGGCACCAGGCCGGCCATGGCCAGCAGGGTCGGGTACCAGTCCAGGATGGAGATGGTCTGACTGATCACAGTGCCAGCCTGGATGACGCCGGGCCAGCGGACGGCAGTGGGCACGCGCAGCGAGTTGTCGAACATATTTGGCCGGTCACCGCGATTGTTGGTCAGGAGCCATCGTCCGTTGCCCTTGTGCCAGATGCCGTTGTGCCCCATGTTGAAGCCGTTGTCGCTCGTGAAGATGACGATGGTGTCCGCCGCCAGGCGGAACTGCTCCAGCGCGGCCAGCAGGCGGCCCAGGTTGCGGTCGATGCTGGCTACGCTGCCCAAATACTCGCGCATCATCCGTTTGAGGCGGGGGATGTCCAGGTTCGGATAGCGCGGGTTGGGGATGACCGGGTCGAGGTCGCGGAACAGATCCCAGTCCTGATCCAGCATGGGCAACCATGTACGGTCCTTGCCTGCGCTGTCGGGCGCGTTGGAGGCGTGCGGTTCCCGGTAGTTCAGGCAGAGCAGAAAGGGCTGCTGGGTGCGACGTCCGATGAAGTCGATGGCGAAATCGGTGAGGATGTCCGGTGTGGAGCCGCGGAACTGCTTCAGCTTCGCGTCGACCTCCAGTTCCGGGTCGGCCGGACCAGTGCTGCCGGTGGTGAACCAGCCGATGAAGTGGCCGAAACCGTGCCGGGTCGGATGGTGGACGGGCAGCGAGCCCAGGTGCCATTTGCCGATGAGCGCCGTCTGATAGCCGGCCTCGGCCAGCACCTCCGGCCAGGTCACGTGGTCGGGATTCAGACCCTTTTCGCGGTCCTCGCTACCGAAGCTCAGGTAGTCTGTGATGCCGACCTCGGTGGAGTGGCGGCTGGTGAGCAGGCTGGCGCGAGAGGGGCTGCACACCGGCGTGGTGACGAAACAGTTTTTCAGGTGCGCTCCCTGGCGGAACAGCCGGTCGGTGTGCGGCGTGCGCGCGTCGCGGTTTCCCTCCACGCCCAGGCTCCACGAGCCCTGGTCATCGGTGTACACGAACAGGATGTTGGGCCGACGACGGCTTACGGGCTGTGCGGCCGCGCGGGCCGCCGGACACAGCGAGACCGCGGCAGCGGTGAGCAGGTCGCGTCGCGTTGGCGCAGGCATGCGTCTCCCCCTCTAAAACAGCAGCTTCAGCGCGAAGTGGATCTGCCGGGGCAGGCCGGTGGTCCCGGTCACCTGTCCGAACAGCGTGTTGGTCGGGGCGGTTACCGGCGGGCTCAGATGTGTATGGTTGAGGGCATTGAGCCACTCGGAGCGGAACTGTAGCGTGATTCCCTCCCGCAGGCGGAAATTCTTGAACCCGGACAAGCTCCACATGTTGAGCCCGTGCGCCTCGATGCCGGTGAAGCGGGACGAGAAGCGGCGGCTGTTGGAGGCGAGCTGAAAACGGGAATCCCGCTCGAAGCCCGCGTCGGCGTTAAACCATCGCTCGGTAGTGCGCTGGCTCACTGGCAGGGGGACCTCATGCAGGTTGCCCGTGAAAATGATGTTGCCGAAGCCGATGGCCGGACCGCTCTGCCCTTCGTAAGCGCCCTGCACCTGCCAGCCTCCGGCCAGGTGGGCGGCCAGCCCTCGGGCGCTGCCCCAGATGGGCTTGCCGGGGCCGAACGGCAGCTCCCAGACCCCGGTGAAGGTGAAGCGGTGCGGCCGGTCCTCGCTCGAAATCACCTCTTCTGGGCGGAGGTCGCTTTCGTTCAGCAGGGAGGTGGCCGCCATGAACTTGGACCACGTATAGGAGCTGTGGACGGTGAACCCGGAGGCGAAGCGCCGCTCGGCTCGAGTTTGCAGCGAGTGATACCACGAGTAACCGTTGGGCGACAACACACCCACACCAAGGAAATGAGGAAAAGGCCGGAGAAGTTGCGAACGGGCAACGTTGCGGCCGGCCAGCCCGGTCCCGGGCAACAACGGAAAGAACGGGTTCGTCACCTGCGCGCTGAGGTGGTTGATGGTCTGCTGGTCGCGCACCGGCAGTGTGCTCAGGTACTGGGCGGGGACCGGATTGAGCGCCGTGGCTACAGGCAGCTTGGTCCCACGGTTGCCCACGTAGGAGACCTCGGCGAGGACCCGCTGCGGAAACTGGTGCTGGATGCCGAAGCTCCACCGCTGCATGTAGCCGTTGCACGGCTTCGCTAGGAAGAAATTGACGCTCTGGCCCACATCGGTGGCCAGCGCGCCAGCAGCCCCGAGCGGCTGGGCAAAGCCGCTGGGGAACGGATCGCGCAGCGAGGCAATGAACGTTTGCCCGTTGTCCAGGCTGGGGACAATGTTGGTTCTCTGGGTGAAACCGCTCTGGTTCACGTTCTCCCGGTCGGCGCCGAGAGGCATGAAGAAGAACCCGTAACCGGCTCGCAGGACAGTGTTGCTGCCGAGCTGATAGACGAGCCCGATCCGCGGCGCGAAGTTGTTCCTGTCAGGGCTCCACAATCCGCGGCTCTGGCCGCCGACCCCGGCGAAAGTCAGCCCGCCCGTCGCGCGAAACTGTGCCGCGGGGATCTCTGGGATCGGGCTCAGCGCGTAGTTGGCCCGCGCCTGCGGCTCAATGGGGTTGGGCGTGGCGAAGTCGAAGCCGCGCACACTACGGTTGTGCCGCTCCGTCACCGGGCTCTCGTACTCGTAGCGCAGGCCGATGTTTACCGTGAGCCTGCGTGTCGCTTTCCAGTCTTCCTGGAAGTAAAACGCCGTGTAAGAGGACTGCTCGGCATAGGAGGGGTTCACCTGGATGAAACCGCCCGAGGGGATTCCGAGCAGGAAAGAGGCGAGGCCCTGGCCCACCGGCGCCGCCGGCGAGTTGTCTAGCGGTCCATTGGTCCATGTGGAGCCGAATTCGATCCGCGGCGTGTGCGAAGCGAAAGTGTAATTGCCCTCGCGGAACAGGCGGTACTCGCCTCCGAAGCGGAAGCTGTAGCTGCCACGGACCAGCGTCAGATCCAACGCGAAGGTGTGGAAGTTGGTGAAATTGCTGCGGGGTGTGTCGCCGCCCAGCGTGGTCATCACGTCGACTACCAGGTGGGGGAACTTGATGCCTTGAGGATCGAGCTGAGACACCAGCGCGGGCGGGAAGCCGGCGCCCGCCAGGTCGAAGCCAAGTGAGCGTGGCCGGTAGCGGTCGGCGTA
>VFZS01000239.1 GCA_016871095.1 Acidobacteriota bacterium | reverse complement strand
CGGCCGTCGATACCAGGTGCGGCAGGCCGACGGGATTGAGCTTGATACCCACCACGTCGCCGGGCTGGAAGAAGAGGCGCCAGGCTTCGGCGGCGCTGGGCGCGCCGGTCAGCTCCATCATGCCCTTGCCGATCATGGCGCGTACCGCGGGGCGCTGGTACTGGCCGGAGATGATGCTGCCGGGGTGACGGACCGCCACGACGCGTCCCCGGAACGGTCCGGGAATGCCCAAGCCGGGCTTGGGCGCCGGGGCGGCGCCGGCCAGCAGACTGCCCTTCAGCCAAGTCCTGCGATCCACATGCATAAGACCCTCCCGGCAAGACGATCCCCGCCGGAACCGCCGTGCCTGCTACGAGCATAGCAAGGAGCGCCCGAGCCGCCGGCAGGCTGGTAGAATAGCAGTCCGTCCTGCAATGCGTTGCCTGATGGTGGTGTTGATCCTGGTTGCCGTGGTGGTGGGCGTGGGTCTGCTCATGTATCGGTTCTTGGCGCCACCGCCGCCCAGAGCCGTGCCGGTGGCCGGCCTGGGGGCGTACGCGGACCAGCCGTCGTTATCGCCGGAAGGCGACCAAGTGGCTTTCGTCTCGGACCGGGATCAGGGCGGCAACCTGGATGTCTACGTGAAGCCGCTGGGCCAAGGGCGCCCGATCCGTCTGAGTTCTCACCCGGCGGTGGAATACAGCCCGGCTTGGTCGGCGGACGGCCGCTGGATCGCCTTCCTGCGAGCGGCGCGCGGCCTGGGCGCGCGCAGCGAGGTCGTGGTGATCCCGGCGCGGGGCGGGACCGAACGCAAGCTGGCGGAAGTCAGCATTCGGCCGGGGACCTACTTTCTTCCGGGGCCGTTTCTGTGCTGGACGCCGGACTCCGCCGCGCTGGTGGTGACTGACCAGGCGTGGCCGGGAGCACCCGCCTCACTGCATTTGCTCTCGGTCGAGACGGGCGCCAAGCGCCAGTTGACCACGCCGCCGCTGGGCGCCCCCGGCGACAGCGGCCCCTCCTTCTCACCGGACGGCCGCGCCCTGGCCTTCGCGCGCTCCGTGGGTTTCGCGGTCGCCGACATCTACGTGATGCCGCTCACCGCCGAGTTCACGCCCGCAGGCGATCCCCAGCGGCGAACTTACGAGAACCGCTTCCTCGCCATGACCGCTTGGTCCCCGGACGGCAAGTGGGTCCTCTACAGCTCCAGTTCCGGCGGGAAGTACGGGCTCTACCGGGTGAAGAGCGCCGGGCCGGAGGCGCCGGGGCCGTTGCAGGGGGCCGGCGAGGGCGCGAGATTCCCCTCAGTGTCGGCGCGGGCCCGCCGGTTGGTGTACGCCCGGTGGCGCGCCGCTGAGGACGTGTGGAAGCTGGCGCCCGGGACAAGGCCCCAGGCGGTCATCACAGGGGAGGGGCTCGATGGGTTCGCCGACCTGTCGCCCGACGGCCAGAAGCTGGCCTTCACTTCGGCGCGCTCGAAGAGCCTGGAAGTCTGGGTCTGCGCGATCGACGGCAAGAACCGCGCGCAGATGACCTACCTCCAGGCAGGATTTACCGGGTTCCCGCGGTGGTCGCCGGACGGCCAATACCTGGCTTTCTTCTCCAACGTGGAGGGGCAGAACGAGATCTACGTGATCCCGGCCATAGGGGGGCGCCCCCGGCGGCTGACCGAGGACCCCGGCGATGACATCTTTCCGATGTGGTCGCGCGAAGGGCGCACCATCTACTTCGCCTCGAACCGGGGCAAGGGCTACCAGGTGTGGAAAGTGTTTCTGTTGGGAGCGGACGCCAGGCCGGTGCAGGTGACCCAGCAGGGCGGGCTGGCGGCCGCCGAGTCCGGCGACGGGCGGTTCCTCTACTACTCGAGGGGCGCTGGGCGGCTCAGTGAGCTGTGGCGGATGTCTCTGGAGGGCCAGAGCACGGAGAGCAAGGTGCTCGAGACGGTGTATGCCACGGGCCTGACGGCGGCGGGGCGCGGCGTCTACTGCCTGTCGCCGCAACCGCCGGGGTATCTGGGCGCTTCCATCCAGTTCCTGGATACGGCGGGCGGGCCGCTGCGGACGGTGGCCACGCTCGAGGGGGTGGTGGGGCATGGCCTGAGCATGGCGCGGGACGGGAGCTTCGCGCTGGTGACTCGAGCGGAGCGGCTGGCGGCGGAGTTGGTAGTGGTGGACGACATCCGCTGACAGGGTTGCGGTGGGACTATGAGATAATGGGGCAAAGATCCCCGGGGAGGCGATCCCGATGAAACGCAGTTTCGATTTCCATGGCGCGGCCAGGCTGGCGGTGGCCGCCGTGTTGGCCGCCGCGCTGGCCGTGGGGCAGGAACCCAGTCCCCAGCCGCCACCGCAAACGCCCGCGCCGTCGCCAAGCCCGGCGCCGTCGCCCGGCCCGTCGCCGGGGACTCCGGGCGGGATCCCCTCGACGCCTTCTCCTGTTCCCAGTCCCACCGAGCGAACCCGCCAGCCGGAGTTCCCAACCCAGCGGCAGCAGGAGCAGTTCCCCGAGATGCAGCGCCCCGTCTTCCTGTCCGGGCGCGTGATGATGGAGGACGGCACGCCGCCGCCGGATCCGGTGGTCATCGAGCGGGTCTGCAACGGCGTTCCGCGGCCGGAAGCCTACACCGACTCGAAGGGCCGCTTCAGCTTCCAGCTCGGTCAGAACACCAGCATGCTGGCGGACGCCAGTGTCAGCTCGGCGGCCGATCCGCTGGACATGGGCAGGCAGCAGCAGGGGGGCGCGTTCGGTCGTCCGGGACGCGGCGTCAGCGAGCGCGAGCTGATGGGCTGCGAGCTGCGCGCTTCCCTGCCGGGCTTCCGCTCCGACATCGTCAGCCTGGCGGGGCGCCGTGTCATGGATAACCCCGAAGTTGGGGTGATCGTGCTGCGGCGTTTGGGCAACGTCGAGGGCACCACCATCTCGATGACCAGCCTGCAAGCCCCCAAGGACGCCAAGAAGGCCTACGAGAAGGGCCAGGAGGCGGTGCGCAGGAAGAAGTGGGGGGATGCGCTGAAGGAGTTCGAAAAGGCCGTCAAGGTCCATCCCAACTACGCCGCGGCGTGGTTCGAGCTGGGCATGCTTCACGAGCGGCAGAAGAACGTGGAGCAAGCGCGCCAGGCTTACGCCGAGTCGCTGCGCTCGGATGGGAAGTACGTGAAACCCTATCTGCAACTGGCCGGGATCTTCATGCAGGAGCGCAAGTGGCAGGAGGCGGCTGATTCCACCTCGCGGGTGCTCAGGCTCAACCCCCTGGATTTCCCGGCGGCCTACTTCTACAACTCGGTGGCCCACTTTAACCTGCGCAACCTCGATGAGGCCGAGAAGAGCGCGCGCGAGGCCCTCAAGCTGGACCCGCAGCACCGCATTCCCAAGCTCGAACACCTGCTGGGAGTTATCCTGGCCAACAAGGCCGACTACGCCGGGGCCGCCGAGCACATGAAGAACTACATCGAGCGCGCCCCGGACGCCGCCGATATCGACACCGTGCGCAAGCAGCTTGTGGAGATCGAGAAACTGCTCGCCGGCCGCGCCGCGGCGCCGCCGCAGCAGTAGCGGCCACCGCTCGCTGAGAAGGTGTGAGAAGATCGGTTCGGCGGTGCGGGCGGCAGGCCAAACGGCCTGCCCCACGGTGCAACCAGGGCACTTAGCCCGTCGTGGTGCGGGCGGCCCCCATCTCGGCTACAATGCCCAAACGGAGGTGTGCATGGCTCGTCCGTCTGAGGCCGGCGCGGGGCGCCGCCAATTCCTGGGATCCGCGGGCGCGGGTCTTCTCCTGCTGAAGCCAGAAACGGTGTTCGGCACGCAGGCCAACTCGGCCATCGAGATCGGCATCGTGGGCTGCGGCGGCCGGGGCAACTGGATCATGCCCTTCTTCGTCGAATTCGGCGCGCGCGTGGTGGCGCTGGCCGATCCGTTTCGCGACCGTCTGGAAACCCTGCAAGAGAAAACCAAGGTGGACCCATCGCGGCTGTACGGGGGCCTGGACGGCTTCAAGGGCTTGGCGGCGTCGAAGCTGGACGCCGTGGTCATCGAAAGCCCGCCCTACTTTCACCCCGAGCAGGCCGAGGCGGCGGTTGCCGCCGGCAAGCACGTCTTCCTGGCCAAACCCGTGGCGGTGGACGTGTCCGGTTGCCAGCGCATCGCCGCCGCCGGCAGGCAAGCCGAGGGGAAACGCAGTTTCCTGGTGGACTTCCAGACGCGGGCGCAGCCGGCGTTCCAGGAGGCGGCGGCCCGCGTGCAGCAAGGGGCCATCGGCACGCCGGTGATGGGCCACGTGTTCTATCACACCGGCCGGCTGCGGCGGCAGGACAAGCCCGGCATGTCTGCCGCCGAGGCGCGGCTGCGCAATTGGACTTTCGACATCGCGCTCTCCGGCGACGTGATAGTCGAGCAGCACATCCATGTGCTGGACGTGGCCAACTGGTACATGCAGTCCCACCCCGTGCGGGCTTGCGGCACGGGCGGGCGCAAGGCGCGCGTGGATGTGGGCGACTGCTGGGACCACTTCATCGTGACGTATTGGTATCCCAACGATGTGCGTATGGACTTCAGCTCGAACCAGTTCCTGAAAGGCTTCCACGACATGTGCATCCGCTTCTACGGCACGGCGGGCACGGTGGATTCCCATTACGGCGCCGCCGTCCGCATCACCGGCGACAACCCCTGGCCGGGCATCGAGAAGGACGACACCTTCCGCCAGGGGGCGCAGACCAACGTGAGGAACTTTGTCGAGAGCATCCGCACCGGCAAGTACCTGAATAATGTCGCAGAGAGCGTGCAGAGCAACCTCACTTCGATATTGGGGCGCATGACGGCTTACAAGGAACAGCCCGTCACCTGGGACCAGATGATGCGCAGCGGGGAACGGCTTGAGGCTAAGCTGGTACTTTAGATGGGAGGTCTACGATGAAAGCAAGCAATTCGCGCGGGTGTGGGGCGGCGCCGGTGTGCTGTGGCTGTCCGGGTGTCGCGGTTAGCCGGCGGAGCTTCATGGCCGGAGTGGGCGGCGGGCTGGCGCTGCCGGTGCTCCAGGCCGCGCCGGCCAGCCAGGCCAAGGATCCGGCGCGCCAGGCGCCCATCCGGAACGCCCTCAAGGTGCAACCGGTGCTGCTGTACAGCGTCCCCAAGCGGCGCGAGGCCACCAGTTGGCGCTCCTGGGGCGGAGTGCAGACCGAGCAGGAGGCCGCCGCGGAGAAGGAGCGAATCGGGCGGGAGCTGGCCCAAATGAAGGCCGCCGCGGATTTCCCCCTCGAGATCGCGGAGCTCGCCTCAGTGCAGACCGCCGACCAAGCGGCCGCCGTGGCCAAGGGCAGTCAGGATGTCACGCTGGTCTACGCCGCCAGCGGCGGCGTGCCGACCCTCGAGAAACTCACCCCGCCCGACAAGTGGAACCTCATCTTCGTGCGCCACCGGTCCGGACCGGTCTACCTGTGGTATGAGATCGTGCACCCCCGCTACCTCCGCAAGACGGTTGACGAGTACGGCCACCCCGGCATGGGTGTGCGGGACGTGGTGGTGGACAGCCACGCCGAGGTGCTGTGGCGGCTGCGGTCGCTGGGCGGCCTCAAGAACACGCTCGGCAAGCGCATTGTGGCGGTGGGCGGCCCTTCGGGCTGGGGCGTGGGCGGCAGGACAGCGCCCGACAAGGCCCGCGAGGTCTGGAAGCTGGACATCCGCACCGTGCCGTATCCGGACCTGGGCGAGCGCATCAAGCGCGCCCGCTCCAACGACGCCCTGGTCAGGCGCTGCCGCGACGAGGCCGGCAAGTACCTCAAGCAGAAGGGCGTCACCCTGGAGACCAAGCGCGAGTTCCTGGACAGCGCCTTCCTGCTGACCGAGGTCTTCCGCGACCTGCTCGATGAGGCGCAGACCGACGCCATCACCATCAACCAGTGCATGGGCACCATCATGCCCATGTCGGAGACCACCGCCTGCATGCCGTTGAGCATCCTCAACGACGAGGGCTACCTGGCCTTCTGCGAGTCGGACTTCGTGGTGATTCCCGCGGGCATCCTGCTGCACTACATTTGCGGCAAGCCGGTTTACCTCTGCAATCCCACGTATCCCCACAGCGGCGTCATGACAATATCCCACTGCACCGCCCCGCGCAAGCTGGACGGTGCGCGTCTCGAGCCGGCCAGGATCCTGACCCACTTCGAGTCAGACTACGGGGCCGCTCCCAAGGTCGAGTTGCGCAAGGGGCAGCGCTTGACCAACCTGGTGGCCGACTTCAACGCCCGGAAGTGGGTCGGCGTCGAGGGCGAGGTCATCGACAATCCCTTCATGGCCATCTGCCGCACCCAGACCGACATCACCATCAAGGGCGACGCCCAGAGACTGCTCGAGGAGATGAAGGGCTTCCACTGGATGACCTGCTACGGCGACTGGCTGCGGGAGAGCGGCTACGCGCTGAACAAGCTGGGCATCGAGTGGGTCAAGGTGTAATCGGGGTCACGAACGGCGGCGGATTCCCCACAGCAGCAGCGCGCCGGCCCCGGCCAGCACCAAGCTCGAAGGCTCCGGGATTTCGGTCCGCCAGGGGCCGCCGACGGCTGGCCGGCAGAAAGGCTCCCATTGCTCGACCTCCCGCGGCGACTGGCTGCGGGAATGCGGCTGGGCCTGCGAGAAGTCAGGCGCCAAGTGGGAGGCGGCTCGGCCGGGCAGTCCACAGAGGCTGGCAAGGTGAGTCACGGAACGTCCAGTACCAAGACCGGAAGGAGTAGCCGAGGGGGTAGACGAAAGTTAACGTGTAGTGATACGACTGGGAGGGACAGGCGCCGGGTATACCAAAGACAGGATTGTGCCCCACTACAGGCTTAGGTAGAATGGCTGTAGTGGATCGTTGTATCCACCCAAGGAGCCGCTGTTATGCGACTCAGATCTAGGGAGCTGCTGCTCTCGCTTCTCGTCTCGGCTAGTCTTTCTGCAACCCCTCTACAAATCCCCGCTGCTGAAACCGAGGTCTTTTACAGCAACAACGTGGTTGGCTACAGAATGGAGGCCAACCCCTCCGGAACCGTCCCGCCGGGCCAGACTGGCTTTGGCCTGTCCCCTGCTGGCCCCTGGGGAAACAACGTCCAGTCCTACTCAGTGACATCCACGTTGTTCTCTCTGGTGTTTGTGAACTCCCTGCCATCGGGCTCGACCATTGGCAGCGCGACGCTGGACTTGGATCTGGCTCTGACGCCGGGGACGCTCGTCGCGTCAGTTGTCCCCGTTCCGCCACCGACTTGGAGTACGTACGTCCCCAACTTCACCTCGACGGCCGCTGGGGGATACATCACGATCCAGTCCGGTACAACTTCGGCCCCGGTCCCTGCCTATCCGGATCCGTGGGATCTGATCGCCCTGGGATTCCAGTCGGAGTTGGAAGCAGGGAACAACCTGACGGTTTCCTGGAGCCAGTCGATTACCTTCCTTGCGAGCCACGGCGCCGTCCCGTCGTGCCCACGCTGCGTGAAGATCTTCTCGCTGAGCCAGGACGTGACGGGCAACGCCGCCGGCCTGCTCGACATCACCTACACCGCGCCGCCTGAGGAGCCGCCGAACCCGGAGATTCCCGAGCCGGCTTCGCTGGTATTGATCGGCGGGGGCTTGGCGGTCCTGGGTTGGCTGTCTAGAAAGCGCCTCCGAGCCTAAGCGGCGCAGCCTGTAAACCTCGCAGCGAGGGGAGGTGTCTGCGCCCCGCCTACCGCACCACGATCTTGGCGAGGGAGAAGTTGTCGGCGGCGGCGGTGACGCGGACGGCGATGGCGGTGGGCGGGTTGGCAGCCTTTGGGACACAGCCAGGCCCCCCGCTTGCGTTAGCATGGAAGGAGGCATGACCGAGGTGATCTTTCTGGTCGAAGAGGCGCCCGAAGGAGGCTACACCGCCAGGGCGTTGGGGGAGTCGATCTTCACGGAAGCCGATAGTCTGGAGGGTTTGCACGAACAGGTTCGCGACGCGGTGCAGTGCC
>VFZS01000238.1 GCA_016871095.1 Acidobacteriota bacterium | reverse complement strand
GCAGACCTCCAGGGCGATCCGGTCGCCACTGGGGATCTCGGCGTCGGGATAGGTGAGGAACTCGGCCTGCGCGCCGAGGATCTTGGCCGCCTTGAGGGTGGCGGCGCGCTGCATCTCGCCGTACTCGGCGGGGGCGATGGTGCGGTGCCCCTTCTCGCCCAACGACAGGCACAGGAACACGCCCGGCCCGCCATTGTGGATGTGCCGGGCCACGGCGGCCCCCATACTGAAGAGAGCGTCGCCCGGGTGGGCCGCGATGGCCATGATTCCGCTGGACATGGCCACTACCCTATCACGCGCGGCGGCGCAAGGAGAACAGGCATATGAGAATCGGGAAGGCTCGACTGGTGTCCTGTAACCGAGATGCCCTTTCAGAGTCAGCCGGACCACTTGCTTACGCGCGTGGCTCGGCATCGGCTTCCGAGCCGCGACCGTCAGGGAGCGGATTGTCAACACATGTGTGTTACAGGACACTCGCGGCCATGGGATGGATCCTGGCGGCCGGCGCTTTCGCCGGGCAGATCCCCAGGATGCCCATGCCGGTCGAGTACGAGAACTCGGCCGAGCACTCCTGGCTGAACAAGAAGGTGCTGGAGGCCCGCACGCTCGACGACATGAGCGACCCCTCCCGGTGGTCCCTCAGAGGGCCGGGCCGGGTGAGCTTCCCCGAGACCGGCGCCGGGCCGCGGCAGGCGCGCGTCGAGGTGGACCTTCAAGCGGCCCCGGCGGACGCGGGCCCCACAGCGGCGCCTTCGGCCACCCTGGTGCGGGCCATTCCCGGCGAGGACTGGAGCGGCTTCAACCGGCTCTACTTCCGCGTGCGCCCGCGCATGTCCGGCTTCCACGTGCTCACGCTCACGGTGACGATGCGCAGCGACGGCGTCGAGAAGACCCCCGATGTCTACCGGCGCGAAGGCGGCCACTACATCACTGTGGCCAACCACCGCTGGACGGATATTGCCTGGGAGATCACGCCGGTGGCCCGCGACAAGGTCACTTCGCTGGAGTTCAACTGCCGGGTTCCCAAGCGGCTGGCCGGCGCGGGCGACAGCGTCAGCTTCGAGATCAGCCCCGTCGAGCTGCAACGTGTCGAGCCGGACCACTACGAGGGCTGGAATGTGGCGCCCGGCAAGATCTCCTTCAGCCACACCGGCTACCTGCCGGGCTTGTCAAAGACCGCGCTGGCCAGCGGCCTCGCCGCACGCGAGTTCACGCTGGTGGACGCCGACACCGGCGAGTCCGTCCTGCGCAAGCCGGTCCGTACCATCAAGACGCGCCTCGGCGAGTTCCAGCAACTGGATTTCTCCGAGGTCCGGCGCACAGGCCGCTATTTCCTCCGCGCCGGCGATCTGCGCACCCGGCCCTTCCGCATCGACCCGGACGTGTGGCGCCCCACCATCGTCAAGACCATCAACTTCTTCTTCGGCGAGCGGTGCGGCATGGACATCCCCGGCATCCACGAAGCCTGTCACCGGGACTGGCAAGCCACGCTCGGCGACCTGCGCATCGTCATGAACGGCGGCTGGCATGATGCGGGCGACCTCTCGCAAGGCCTGGTCAACACCGGCGAATCGGTGTACGCCATGCTGGCGCTGGCCGCGCGCCTCAAGGCCGCGGGCGGAGACCCGGCAGTCGTCAGCCGGCTGCTCGAGGAGGCCCGCTGGGGGCTCGACTGGGTCCTCAAAGTGCGTTTCCCGGGTGGATACCGCATCGGGTTCGCGAGCATGAACACGTGGACCAACGGCATCATCGGCGACGCCGACGACCGCCCCCGCGAGGCCCTCAACAATCCCAACGTCAACTACCTGGCCGCCTCCGCCGAAGCCCTGGCCCACAACGTCCTGAAGGACAGCCACCCCGATCTGGCCGCCCGCTGCCTGAGGACCGCCGAGGAAGACTGGCAGTTCGCCATCGAGGGCCAAGAGATCCCCGAGACTCAGCACACCCCCGCCTTCGCCGCCACCGAGATGGAGCTGGCCTCGGTTGGCATTCTCGCTTCCATGGAACTGTTCCAGGCCACCGGACACCGGAAGTACGCCGACAAGGCGCGCGAGCTCGCCAAGCTGGTCCTGGACTCGCAACAGAAGAGCTACGTCGGCCCTGACTTCCCGCTGGCCGGCTTCTTCTACACCAGTCCCGCCAGGAGCGACATCTTCCACCAGTTCCACCGCGGCAACGACCAGGCGCCCATCGTAGCGCTGTCGCGGTTGTGTGACGCATTTCCCGGCGACCCGGACTGGATCCGCTGGTACGCCGCTGTGGCGCTCTACTCCGAGTACCAGAAGAAGGTGGCGGAGACCACCCAGCCCTGGGGCGTCCTGCCGGCCTACGTCTACCGGGACGACGAGTGGCAAAAGGCCGTGGACGGCGACCGCTACCAGTCCAATCGCGAGGCCTACCGCGAGCAAGTCCTGAACGGAATGCCCATGGGCGCCGGCTACTACCTCAAGGCCTTCCCGGTGTGGTTCGGCCGGCGCGGCAACTACGGCGTCCTGCTGGCGCAGGCCAAGGGTCTGGCGGCGGCCGCGCGGTTGCGCCGCGACG
Organism: Acidobacteriota bacterium; assembly: GCA_016871095.1. Taxonomy (GTDB): domain Bacteria; phylum Acidobacteriota; class Terriglobia; order Bryobacterales; family Bryobacteraceae; genus VFZS01. The sequence continues at coordinate 5,416 of VFZS01000238.1, read as the reverse complement.
AGGCCTCGTTGGATCTGGCCGCCCGGCAGCTTGAATGGGTGGTGGGACGCAACCCCTTCGTGCAAAGCACCATGTGGGGGGAAGGCTACGATTTCGCGCAGCAGTATTCGGTCTCTTCGGGCGACTTCGTCGGCTCCCTCCCCGTCGGCATGATGACTCGCGCCAACCGCGACCTGCCCTACTGGCCACCGCAGAACTCCTACGTCTACAAGGAGGTGTGGGTCCACTCATCGGCCCGCTGGCTGTGGCTGTTGGAGGACCTGGTTGGCGGCATGCATCACCCGGACCCGCCCCCGGGCCAGGCTCTCGATTTCAGTCTCTCCCAGGAGACCGATTCGGACGGCGACGTGACCATCCGGCTCTCGGCCAAAGGCGCCGGCGAGCACACCTTCGCCATCCGGGCCGACAATCTCACCGTCGGCCAGCCCACCAGGAACCTGGACCTGAAGCCGGGGAAAGCCGGAACCCTCACCTGGAAAGGGCGCATGAAGTCTCTGACCGCCCCCTGGGTCGCGGTAGTAATTCCCGACGATGACCTCTCCCGCCGCCGCGACCTGGTGGGGCGGGCCTCCAGGCGTGGGCGGTGACCTCCCCGTCGCCGCAGGCCGACCGTCGAACTAACGCGAGTATATGATATAGTATAAGAGCATGGCTCAGATCACCATCTACCTGGACCGGGAGACCGAGGCGCTGGTCAACCGCGCCGTCAGGCAATCCGGGGTGTCGAAGAGCCGCTGGATTGCCGCCGCTGTCCGGGCGCGGGCCGGCTCGGAATGGCCGGCCGGCGTGGTAGGGCTCCAGGGTGCATGGGCCGATTTCCCCGACCTGAAGGACCTCCGCCAGACCACCGGACGGGACCGCAAGCGGGGGCGGCTCTGATGTTCGCGCTGGACACCAACACGCTGATCTACTTCTTCAAAGGGCAGGGATTGGTGGGGCAACGGCTGCTAGGGACTCCTCCCTCGGCCGTCGGCATCCCGTCGGTCGTCCTGTACGAGCTGGAATTCGGGCTGCGGCGTTCGAGCCAGCCGCACAAGCGCAGGGGGCAGTTGGAGGAATTGGCCCGCGCCGTCACGATCCTCCCGTTTGACGAGAAGGCCGCCCGGGCGGCGGCCGAGATCCGCTTCGAGCTGGAGCAGGCGGGAGCGCCTATCGGGCCGCTGGACACCCTGATTGCAGGGACCGCAGCGGCCTGGGGCGCCACCCTGGTTACCCGCAACACCCGCGAGTTCAGCCGCATCCGGGGTTTGAAGACAGTCGACTGGTACGCCTAAGGCCGCCCGGGCTCACTTCCAACTGCCGCCCGCCCGGGGAGGGCGCCAAGGCGTTGGCACTCAGGGCCACAGCTTAAGATGGTAGGTAGGATGCTACGCAGGTCTGTGCTGGGGTGGTGGCCGCTGGCGCTGCTGGGCTGGGCGCGGGCGGCCGAGGCGCGCCTGCGCGGGAAGCTGGTGCGGCGCCAGGGTGGGGCGCCGGTTCTCGAAGCGCCGGGAGGCAGGACCGTTGAAGTGGACGGCGATGGCGAGACCTTGGCCGTGCTGAACGACCCGCGCGTGGCTGGGCTGGAGTTCGACGTCGCCGGCCGCTATTCCCCCTCGGGCCGTTTCCTGATCCTGCCCTTCACCACCCGCGGCGCCGTGCTGGTGCACAAGGACGGCCGCCGTTTCACGGTGACCTACTGGTGCGAAGTCTGCGCCATCCGCACTTACACTCCCGGCAAATGCATGTGCTGCCAGGAGGAAACCGAACTCAGTCTCCAGGAATTTACACCATGAGAACCCTGTTGTCGCTGTTGATTCTGACTGCCGGCATGTTGCTGGCCCAGAACTACAAGGCCGAGAAGACCCTGGTGGACGGCCTCGCGGTGGTCCGGCTGACGGACGCCGCCCGCCAGGTCGAGGTCTCCATTACGCCCTCGATCGGCAACTTGGCCTACGAGATGAAGGTCAAGGGCCAGAACGTTCTGTGGATGCCCACCGCCAGCCTGGCCGAATTCAAGGCCAAGCCGTCGATGGGCGGCAACCCGTTCCTGGCCCCCTGGGCCAATCGCCTCGATCAGGACGCCTTCCACGCCAACGGCAAGAAGTACGTTCTGAACGGGGAACTGAAGAACTTCCGGCGCGACGGGAACAAGTTCCCCATACACGGCCTGCTGGTGTACTCGACGGCCTGGGAGGTGACCGCCGTGCAGGCGGACAAGGACTCGGCGCTGGTGACCAGCCGGCTCGAGTTCTGGCGCTACCCCGACCTGATGTCGCAGTTTCCCTTCGCCCACACCATCGAGATGACCTGCCGCCTCCGCGAAGGCGCGCTGGAAGTGGAGACGGCGCTGACGAATCACGCGCGGGAGCCGATGCCGGTCTCCATCGGCTACCATCCCTACTTCCAGGTGCACGACGCGCCGCGGGACCAGTGGAAGGTGCACCTGGCGGCGCGCGACCACGTGGTGCTCTCACCCCAGTTGGTGCCCACCGGCGAGGTGCAGCCGGTGAAGCTGCCCGACCCGGTCTCCCTGGAAACGGTCGTGCTCGACAACGTGTACACCAACCTGGTGCGCGACGCCGACGGGCGGGCTGAGTTCTGGGTGCAAGGCGCCAGCCAGAAGGTCTCCGTTATCTACGGCCCCAAGTACCTGGTGGCGGTGGTGTTCGCACCCAAGGGGCGGAATTTCATCTGCTTCGAACCCATGGCGGCCATCACCAACGCGCTGAACCTGGCGCATACGGGCGTGTACAAGGAGCTGCAATCGATTCGCCCGGGCGGCACGTGGCGGGAGAGTTTTTGGATTCGAGCCAGCGGATTCTAGTGTAGTGCGTCGAAGATACTGTGGGTTATCTCAGTGGGGCAGACGATCGTTTTTCGTCGTCTGCCGCCCCGCAGGCCACACCAAACGATGGCCTGCGCCACCGGCTGCACAACACGCACTTCTTGCGACGCACTACACTATTTCACCCCGCTCTTCTCCCGCGCCGGCAGGAATTCCTCCCCGGGACGCCAGGTGGGCAGCTTCTCCAGGTTGGCCGCCTCCAGGCCCAGCAAGAAACCGAAACGCGCCATCTGCTCCATCCCCGACAGGTCCCAGTCATCGCGGTACTCGTCCGAGGGCTGGTGGTAGTGCTTGCTGTTGTACTGCCGGAAGATCTCCTCGCCCGCGCCCTCCGGCTTCCCCAGGAAGCCGGTTCCCGCCTTGACGGTGAAGGCGGGAATGCCCGCCTTGGCCAGCGGGAAGTGGTCGGAGCGGTAGTAGCTGCCTTGCTCGGGATGCGGGTCGGGCTTGATCTCGAGATTCATGCGGCGGGCCACTGCTTCGACCAGTGGATACGCGGTGGTGCGCTCGGCCCCGCCCACCACCACGTCGCGCGTGCGGCCGATGGGGTAGAAGGCGTCGAAGTTGAGTCCCAGGGCGGTCTTGCCGGGCGGGACCAGCGGATGCTGCGCATAATACTCCGATCCGCGCAGCCCGCCCTCCTCGGCCGTCACCGCCAGAAACAGGGCCGAGCGCCGCGGCCTCTGCTCCAGCGCGGCCCAGGCGCGCGCGATCTCGACCAGCATGGCGCAGCCGGTCGCGTTGTCCACGGCCCCGTTGTAAATGGCGTCGCCCCCGACCGGATCGCCCACGCCCAGGTGGTCCCAGTGTGCGCTGAAGATCACGGCCTCGCTCTTCATCTCGGGATCGCTGCCCGGCAGTATGGCCGCCACGTTGCTCGTATCCAGGTCGCGCACCTTGGACACCATGCGGCCCCGCACGCGCACCCCCAGCGGGATGGGCCGGAACTCGCGCGAATCGGAAGCCTTCAGCAGCTCCTTCACGCCGTGGCCCGCGGCCTGGAGCAGTTGCTCGCCGGCTTCCGTGGTGATCCAGCCGGCGAAGGCCAGCCCCGGCTCGCCCGCGGCCAGCTTCACGAAAGGCTGTTCCCGGCCCCAGGAGGTGCGCACCACGTTCCAGCCGTAGCCCGCCGTCGCGGTGGTGTGGATGATGATCACCCCCAGCGCGCCCCGCCGCCCCGCTTCCTCGTACTTGTAGGACCAGCGGCCGTAGTAGGTGAGCGCGCGCCCTCCGAAGAAGCTGGCGTCCTCGGACGCAGGCTCGTTGGTGAACAGCACCAGGATCTTGCCGCGCACGTCCGCGCCCTTGAAGTCGTCCCACTGGAACTCCGGCGCGCTGATGCCATGCCCCACGAATACGGCCTCGGCCTCGAACTGATCCAGCGGCTTCTGCCGCTGGCTGGCGCCTACGAACTCCTCCAGCCAATCCAGGCGCAGCGTGCGGCCCTTGCCGCGGATCACCAGCTCCGAGGCGGCCTGAGGATCCACTCCCACCAGGGGGACTTTCTGGAAGTAGCTGCCGCCGTCGCCCGCGGGCCGGGCGCCCACCAGAGCGAACTGCGCGGCCAGGTACTCGGTAGCCAGCTTGTCGCCGCGGGTGCCCGGGGCGCGGCCCTCCAACAGGTCGCTGGCCAGGAACTTGACGTGCGCGCGGATGCGCTCGCCGGAGAGCTCCTGAATCTGAGCGGCCGCGGTGGCGGCCAGCATCAGCGCCAGGCAGGCGGCTGCCGTACGCGTGCTTGAAAAAGCGAGACTTGCTGTCACGGCTTCATGATACGACAGGCGCGGAAGTGGCGGCCGCCGGCGGGGACCGAAACTGGTCACTTCTAAGGTCTTGTCACCGGGGAGCGCGGGCCAACTCGCCCCGGTCCGCTTCAGGCGTGTTCTAGTCCGCTGATTCTGAGTCGATAAGTCCCACAGAGGGCAAGAGCGGGCCGTTTGGAACGGCGCTTGCCCCTCCAGGGTTGCCTATGGTTTTCTCTGACACTATGCCCCGCGCCGCGGGGCAGCACGATCGCCTGGATCCGGCAAGGCGCGGTCAGGAAGCCATGGCCCTGGAATCCAGCCTGCGGGAGCTCATCGTAGGACAGGATGAAGCCGTTCGCCAGATCATCAGCATCTATCAGATGCACCTGACCGGGCTGGCCTCTCCAGGGCGGCCCGTGGCCAACCTGCTGTTCCTGGGTCCGACCGGTTCGGGCAAGACCCGCATCGTCGAGGCCACCGCCCAGGCGCTGCTGGGCAATCCTCACTCCATCATCAAGATTGACTGCGCCGAATTCCAGCACAGCCACGAAATCGCCAAGCTGATCGGATCCCCGCCCGGTTACCTGGGGCATCGCGAAACCGAGCCTTTGCTGACCCAGCAGGCTCTGGATCAGCAGCACACCGAGAAGGTCAAGCTCAGCTTCGTCCTTTTCGACGAGATCGAGAAGGCCTCCGACGCCGTCTGGAACCTCCTGCTGGGCATCCTCGACCGGGCCACCCTGCGGCTGGGCGACAACCGCAGAGTGGATTTCTCCCGCGCCATGATCTTCATGACCAGCAACCTGGGCGCCGCGGAGATGGGCGCCCTGATGCGCCCCCGCCT
>VFZS01000237.1 GCA_016871095.1 Acidobacteriota bacterium | reverse complement strand
TGGTTCGAGGGGCCCACACCGCCCGGCCGCATCCGGCTGAATTACGAAGTCGGCCGCGTCTGCGGCACCGGGCTGCATCCGGGGACCCAGTTGGCGCTGGTGGGCCTGGAGCGCTGTCTACTGCCAGGAGCTGCGGTGTTGGACCTCGGCGCCGGCTCGGGGATTCTGTCGACAGCCGCCACGCTTCTCGGAGCAGGGCTGGTGCTGGCCTGCGACACCGACCCGGAGGCGGTTGAACTCACCGCCGCCCGCTTCCGGGAGCGCGAGTTGCCAGTGGCCCTGTTCACCGGCTCAACCAGCGCCATACGCTCCGCTGCGGTGGACTTGGTCGTGGCTAACATTGACACGGAGGTTCTCCTGGAATTGGCTCCGGAGATCCGCCGGGTGTGCAAGCCCGGTGGGCGGGTGGTGCTGAGCGGGATCATGCGGGACCAACTCGACGCTGTTCGCGCGGCTTACGGACCCTCGGAGGTGCTCGAGCAGGCGGGGTGGGCGGCGCTGCTCGGCTGAGATCCCGAGATCGACATGCAGAGCCTGCAACGCTGGAGCTGAGCGCCGTTCATTTCGATAGTGTTACAATCCCATGACAGGCCCGCAGCGGTTCTCAGGGCCTGCCCGCCTCGGGTTCCCCCGGCGCGGGGAACCTCAAGCACGGTGCGTTGGTTGGCTCAGGTTGGTGCATTCCTGTTTCTGCTGCTGGCGGCAGTCTCCGCTGCACGCGCGTCCGACCTCCAGGTCTGGAACACCACCGAGATCACGGCACTGGCGGCCAACCGTGTGGGCTGGGACGTGTACGGCGTGGTGCGAACGTGCGATCACGTGAGCAGCGCCTACGACCACCGCTTCGGCACGCTGTTGCGGGTGGCCGCCACCCGCCGCCTGTGGCTGGGAGCGGGCTACCTGCGGCGCTACGTGAACCCCGACCGCCTCGGAATGCGCCCCGAGAACCGCTTCGTGGCCGGGACCACCGTGATTCCCACGCTGCGCCCCGTGCGCCTCGAGTGGGTCAGCCTCTATGAGCGGCATTTCGCCATCCGCGGCGTCCCGGACTTCAACCGCTACAAGCAGCGCTTCGAGATCGAGCGCCTGCGACGCGGCCCCGCGCCCTTTCTCTACGAGGAGATGACATTCCGGCGGGAGGGCTTCGTGCGTACGCGCACCTTGGCCGGCTTGCGCTGGCGCTTCCCCTCGGGGGCCCGCTTCGAGATCGGCTACCAGTTCGAGTCGCTCAGGGTCGGCGGCGCCTGGCGGCCGCGGCACGCCATCCGCACCACCCTCAACCTGGGCGTGTTGTTCGACCGCCGTCGGCCCGGATGAGCCACTCCCGGATTCTGGCGCGGCGCCGAGTTCCCCGGCGGGCCGGGTTGCCTCTTGGCCCGCCTGTGCCGTCCGATAAGCAGGATTGAAGGCTGCCAACTCAGGCGGCCTTCCGGAGGAGCACCATGCACTCCACCATGGTTATGACGGCTGCCCATAGCCCGGCCCTCAAGAACGAAGACCGGGCAGGGAAGTACCTGACCTTTCAACTGGGCCACGAAGAATTCGGCATCCGCGTTCTAAGGGTCCGCGAGATCATGGGCGTCCAGGACATCACCGCCGTGCCCCAGACGCCGCCCCACGTCAAGGGCGTCAGCAACCTGCGCGGCAAGGTTGTGCCGGTGGTGGACCTGCGGCTGAAGTTCGGCCTCCCCGAGATCGAGTACACGCAGCGCACCTGCATCGTGGTGGTTCAGGTGGAGGGTGGAGCGGGCCGCGGGCTGATCGGAGTGGTGGTCGACGGCGTCTCCGAAGTGCTGAACCTGGCCGCCGCCGAGATCGAGGACACGCCCGACTTCGGTCAGGGGGTGGCCACACCCTACCTGATGGGAATGGCCAAGGTCAAGGGCAAAGTGAAGATTCTGCTGGACATCAACGAGGTGCTGGGCAGTCGGGAACTACGCGGGCTCGAAGCGGTGCTAAGCTAACAAACACGAGGCGTTGCCGCACCGTAACACCCCGTACGGCCTACTGCTTATGGGCACTAGGCACTACGGCATTCCCCCGATAACATCGGGGCATGTCCTGGCGCTGGCTCGCTGTTTTACTCCTCGCCGCGGCCGCCTTCGGCGCCGAGCATCCTACATCGAACCGTCCAGCGAAGCGGCGCTGGTGGGTGAGTGTAGCCGCCTTGGCGGCCGCTTCCGCCATGGACATGCATTCGAGCTGGGGAAAGCGCGAGTTGAACCCCCTGCTGCGCGGCGCCGGCGGGCGTTTCGACACCCGCGGCATGGCTATCAAGTCGTCCATCGTGGGAGCTGCTGTCGGCTTCGAGTGGCTGCTGCTGCGCAAGGAGCCGAGCCTCGGGAATGCGTTGGCCGGGGCCAACCTGGGGCTGGCAGCCTGGACCGGGGCCGTTGCCGTGCGGAACATGACCCGCTGAGCGCGGAGTCCCCCGCCCCAGACTGCTAGAATGAGGGTGAGACGGGAGGATCATGCCGGGCGTCAGTCCAATGATGCGTTTTTTGCTCGTCCCGGTTCTGGGTGCGCTGGCTGCCGCGTCCCCGGCTCAGGAGCCTGAGGAGACTACTTTTAGGGCCACCGTCAACGTAGTGGTGGCGCCCACCGTGGTTCTGGACCGTGACGGCCAGTTCGTGCATGGCCTCAGGCCAGAGCAGTTCCAGCTCCTGGATAACGGCAAGCCGCAGAGCATCAAGGTGGACGTCAGCTTCGTACCCATCTCCCTGGTAGTGGTCGTCCAGGCCAACCGGGCGGTCGAGAAGGTGCTGCCCAGAGTCCAGAAAGTGGGCTCGGTGCTCCAGACCCTGGTGGCTGGGGAGCAGGGGGAGGTGGCGGTGGTGGCCTTTGATCACCGCATCGAGGTGAAGCAGGAGTTCACTTCCGACATCGACCAGATCTCCCAGGCCCTTCAGAAGATCCGGCCCGGCAGCTCCTCGAGTCGGCTGATCGACGCCTTCACCCACGCCGTGCGGATGCTCGGGCGCCGGCCGGACAGCCGCCGCCGCATCATCCTGCTGATCAGTGAGACCCGCGACAACGGCAGCGAGGGCAGCAAACGGGATGCGTTGCAGATGGCCCAATTCGCCAACGTCGAGGTCTACTCGGTCAACATCAACCGGCTGGTGACCACCTTCACCTCCACGCCGCAGCCGCCGCGGCCGGACCCCATCCCGGCTACCGCGAGGCCCCTGCCCGCGGGCGTCCCGCCCACGCCCCAGACCGCCGCGCAGGCCAGCGGCAACGCCACCAACTCGGCCAACTTCATTCCCCTGGGCATCGAGATATTCAAGGCCATCAAGGACATCTTCGTCTCCAACCCCGTCGAAGTGTTCACCCGCTGGACCGGCGGCGAGGAGCACGCCTTCATCACCCTGGGCGATCTGGAGCGGGCCCTGGGCCGCATCGGCGACCGGCTCCACTCGCAGTACATCATCTCTTACAGCCCCAGCAACAAGGAAGAGGGGGGCTACCACGAGATCAAGGTGGAGATCCTCAACCGCCCTGACCTGAAGGCCCGCGCGCGCCACGGCTACTGGATCGCCGCCCGGCCCGACGGCATGTAGGGCGGGCTGGATCTTGCAGCGCCGGGTGTCTCAAGAAAAGGTCCAATAATCCGGCTCCAACGGCGGTGTTTGAATGTACAATTGATGGTAGCCAGCAGGCTGACGCGGACACGCCCGTATAGGCGTCTTGCATCAGGCATCATAGCAACTGGCGGGGGACGAAGCACTCATTTCGCTGCTCGATAGGGAGCCTGACATGGAAGCCCAGGGCGCCGGCGGGGGAGAGGTAGCCGGGCCGGCCCAGACCGTGACCCACTACGAGCTGCTGGAGAAGCTCGGAGAGGGAGGTATGGGGAGCGTCTTCAAGGCGCGCGATGTGCGCCTGGAGCGCCTGGTGGCCCTGAAGTTCCCCCTGCCGGAGCTGTTGGACACTCCCGAGGTGCGTTCGCGCTTCCTGCGTGAGGCCCGCGCGCTGTCGAGCCTGAGCCACCCGAACATTGCCACGGTGTTCGAAGTGGACGAAGCGGGAGGCACGCCGTTCCTGGTGCTGGAATACCTGCCGGGAGGGACCTTGCGCGGCCGCATCCGCGTTGCGGCGGCCGCCGGGCGGCCCATCCCAGTGAGCGAACTCGTGGAGTTGGCGAGGGTCCTCGCGGACGGCCTGGGGCACGCCCACCGGCAGGGGATCGTGCATCGCGACGTCAAGAGCGGCAACATCATGTTCGGGGCCGAAGGCCGGCCCAAGCTGACCGATTTCGGGCTGGCGAAGGTGACTGGGACGGGGGAGCAGTCCAGTTCAGGATCGGTGTTGGGGACGCTCGCCTATATGTCACCGGAGCAGGCCTCCGGGGAGGTGGTGGATCAGCGCTCGGACCTGTATTCGCTGGGTGTGGTGATGTACGAGGCGGCGACAGGCCGGCTGCCGTTCCAGGGTGACTCGCCGGCGGCGGTGGTTCACCAGATCATGAACACGGAGCCGGACCCTCCCAGTCGCCTGCGGGCTGACCTGCCCCCGGCGTATGACGCCATAGTGCTCAGGCTGCTGGCCAAGGCGCCCGCGCGCCGCTACCAGCACGCCGAGGAGCTGGTGGTTGACCTCCGGGCGCTACCAGAGCCGGGCGACAAGAGCATCTTCCGGGCCTTGACGGTCTCGCTGCGGGAGCCGTGGAAGAAGTTGCGCAGGACCCGGCGGCGCTGGCTCGCGGCAACCGCGGCGGGGGTGCTGCTGGCGGCAGGCGGCGCCTACACCGGGTACCGTCCCCTCCAGCGCTGGCTGCGGGCGCGTCATCTCCCCAATGAGATGCACCTGGCGGTACTGCCGTTCCGCAGCATCGGGGGCGACGAGGGGCAGCAGGCCTTCTGCGCCGGTCTGACGGAGAGAGTGACAACCTATCTGGCCTGCCTGCGGGAGCTGTCCGTCGAGTCCGCCACTCAAACGAGCAACCTGAAGGATGCGAAGCAGGCCTGGGCCCAGCTCGGCGTGAGCCTGGTGGCGGAGGGGAGCGTGGAGCGCCTGGGCGATCAGGTGCGAGTGAGGATAACCTTGGTTGACGCCGAACGGCAGCGTGCCATCGGCGCCTCGCAGAAGGACTGGCCCATCGCCCAGCTCGCGGGCATCGGGGGCGATCTTCTGTCTATGGTTGCCGATCTGCTGAATCTGGCGCTTCCCCGCGGTCCGCAGGGCGCCCCCGCGGCCCAGGCGTCAGAGGTCCCAACTGCGGAGTACGCCTATCTGCTGGGCCGCGGATTTCTCAACCGGTACGACCGGCCGGGGAACCTTGAGAACGCCAAGGCAAAATTCCAGGAAGCCATCCTGGCTGACAAGAAGTTCGCGGCGGCCTACGTGGGGCTGGCGGAAGCGCACCTCCGGACTTACGCTGTTCGCCGGGAGCCGGACCAGTTGGAGTCGGCCTATGCGGCTGCCCGGCAGGCGGTTGAGTTGAACGACAGGCTGGCGGATGCGCACCGGGTGCTGGGCCGCACTTACGTGGAGACGGGCCACTCCAGCGAGGCTGCGGGCCACCTGGAGAGAGCCCGGCGGCTGGACCCGCTGGATCCGAGAACGTATGAAGCGCTCGGCAACTGGCATGATTCGCAGGGTAAGCCCGCGGAGGCCGAGCGGACCTACAAGCAGGCGGTCGAGGCACGGCCGTGGGATTGGCAGAGCCATCACCTCCTGGCGATCTTCTACTTCAACCACCAGCGCGAGGCCGAGGCCGAGCCGGCCTTTCGGAGAGCCATCGCTCTGGCCCCCAGAAACCACATCCTGTATCGGAACCTCGGGGCCACCCTGTCGCGGCTATGCCGCAACGACCAGGCCGAGACCATGCTGCGGGCGGCGATCGCCATCTACCCAGGTCCCGCAAATAACTCCAACCTTGGGGCCGTCCTCATGTTTCAACGAAAGTACCCCGAGGCGCTGGAAGCGATGGAGAAGGCGAAGAGCTACGCCTCGCGTGAAGCCGCGATGAGGTATAGATCGTGGGGAAACCTCGGAGATGCCTACTGGTACGCTAAAGCGGGCCGGGACAAAGCCGTTGAGGCGTGGAAGCAGGCCATCCAGGTGGCCGAGCAGCGGTTGAAGGGGAGCGCCGCGGACGCAGTGATTCTTAGCGAAGTGGCGACGTATCATGCCAAGCTCGGCAACCGAAGACAGGCTGAAGAGCGCATCAGCCAAGCTCTGAAGCACCAGCCTGGCAATGCGAGAATCCACTACCAGGCCAGTCTCATCTACGCGCTGCGAAAAGACAGCGCGAGAGCCTTGGCCGAACTGGAGCAGGCGGCGCCGGGCTATTCTAATTGCGAGATTCGGGCGGCTCCGGAGCTGGAGGAGCTCCATTCCGACCCGCGGTTCGAGGACATTCTGAAACGCGCAGGCAGGCGCTAGTCCCTGCCAAAGGAGAACAGCATGTCGACGATCATCACGGTCAGCGGTACGGACCTGAGCAAGCACGCCGACAACTACGAATACGAGGCGCCCGACGGTTCGGTAATAAGGGTATTGTCGAATCGCAAGGTGCGCTGGAAGTGCCCCGACGCGGACCTCCAGATTGACTTCACGGGCGACTCTCCCTTCAAGTCCGGCCGCAAGCATCTGCCAAAGGTGAAAAAGAACAAATCGACGGCGGCGGAAGAGACCAGGGATCTCAAGGCGAGAGAGAGCTTTGTATACACAGCAACGGTATTTCTGCCAGCAGGCCCCGTACTCGCCGATCCGACTCTGGACGTGGACCCTGATCCTGGTCCCAAGAAGAAGAAGCCGAAGCAAAGGAAATAGCACCAAGCGGTCTGGGACCAGTCGCTTCTTCGTTCACCGCCGCCTCCACCCACCCGGACCCGGCGCGCGGCAGGCGAGAACTCGTCAGAAGAATAGAAACTCGATGCCCGTCAACCGCCTGCGATACTTGGGCAGGGGGAGCAGTTCGCCTGTCTGCGGTTCGACTAACCAGAATTCGTAATCATCGACACGTCCGTCGCTAGTGAGGAGGATGTTCATGGAGTGGCGTCTCTTATCGCGTGGGCTGAATCCACAAACGACACCCAAGGCGTACGGTGTGGACCTTCGAGGCGCCAACGCGGATTCAAGGTCGTAGATGTTGTAGGCGTCCTCGATGAAGGCGCTTTTCAACAGGTGGGCGTAATCGTCACAATCCATGGCTGTATCGCTGTATTCTTTCCCAGGTACGCGGGAGTTCTGGATGACCTGCTCCGCCGCGCGCCGAGTGGGGCAGAAATAGTGGTTATCGAAAGTCTTCGGTTTGACGCCAAATATTTTGCCTACGTCGTCTTCCAAATCGTCACCTGTGATAAATGGCGCACACGCATCAACTTCTTTGACACGCGTTGTATGATAGTAGCGGCTCGTCTCAGGGTTAAAGGTTCGCATAAGCGGGACATGCTGGGCGTCTTGTGTGATCATGACGTAACCGAGGCACTGCGGATTTCCGTAGCCCTCTTTGCGGGCGGCTTCCAGGCTTTCGATGCTTGCACAATAGCAGTAGTCGTTGCGGGACTGGTGGTGGAGGCGGTAAAGAGGCACGTGGCCGCTGAGGGAGTGAGTCGCGACCCAGCACCTGCGATGCCTCTTGTTTGGCTCGCGGGGGGCGAGCCTGAGGAGCGTATGGTCCGGCCGCTTCGCCTTGGAAACGTAGCATTGGACGCCTTGGTAGGCCCATTCTCTGGGCGGGGTCTTCGTTTTCTTCCTTGGCATGGTGCACTCCTTGGTGTGGTGGTGGTCTCTTGGCTGGAGAGCCCCCTTGGAGCAAGCATACGCCAGGCAACGCGGAAGGGCAAGCCCTTTTTGGGGCGGCCGCGGCTCACATCAGCGACAGGGGATCCACGTCGATGACCAGCGCCGTCGGCCCCCACTTCTTCTCCACGGCGTAGTCGCGGATCTTCACCAGCACCTCGCGCAGCGCCTTGCGCGTGGCCGCCTTGAGCAGAATCTGGTAGCGGTACTCCCGGAGCAGCCGCAGC
>VFZS01000236.1 GCA_016871095.1 Acidobacteriota bacterium | reverse complement strand
CGCGATAGGGCTATGCTGGGAGCAGGTCCAGGCAGAAAGGAGAGTGGCGCGTGTGAGGTGGTCGCTGATCGTTGGTGTTGTGGCTGTGTCACACCTGGGTGCGGGTCAGCCCGTGGGCAGATTGGCCGAGGTCCAGAAAGTCCACATCCCGATTGCCGCTGCCCGGCCACTTGAGAGCGGCAAACCCATCCCGATCGGCGTGGCGCCGCACCGCGGTCCTCTTGCTGCGGGCCTGTCGAGCCACCCGATCGCCGCTGTGCGCATCAGTGGCGCCACGCAACCGGACCTGTTCGTGATGGCCGGCCGCTTCAGCTTCCCGCCCGGCCTGTTCCTCTATCCATGGCGCGCCACGACACTCGAGGGTGTGCCGGTGTTCGGCGAGCGCATCCCAGTCCGCTTCCCCGCCACTCCGGAGCCCCATGCCGATTGCGCGATCTTCGAAGAGGCCTCTGCCATCCACGGCCTCTTCCTCGATCGGCAGGACCTCGTCCACGCCCTCTATCACCGCGAGAAGCGCGAGTTCATCGAGCAGTCCCGCTTGTCACTGCGCGACCTTCCCCGCCGCCCCTCCGCCTTCACGGTGCTGCGCAATCCCGACGGCGCGCTGGAACTCCTCTTCCACATCGGCGACGGCGTCGAGTATCGCCCCACCGATTTCGATTGGCGCGATCCACGCTATGTGCCTTACGACGGCGCCGGCATCTGGCGCGGCGGCCTCCCCTATCTCGCCTTGTACGCCGTCACCCGTCCCGATTTGTCCTCCGGCCCCATCGGTAAACCGCGCCTCGTCTCCCGGACTACGCGGGAAGTGCTCTGGGGCAACAGCGGCCTCGCCATCATCAACCTCGGACCGCAACACAGGCGCGACATCGTCAGCGGGTCCCGCTTCGGCGATCTCTACTATTACCGCAACGCCGCCGCCACCGGACTGGATCTGGAATCCCGCCGCCACATCGTCGGCACGGACGGCAACGCGCTGCGCCACCCCACCGTCGGCGCCTCACCCACTGCCTACCCGAGCCCGCAGACCGGTCTCGCCGACCTGATCGCCGGCGGCGAAGGTGCGCTCTACTTCTACCGCTTCACCGGCCGCTTCAACCGCGAAGGCCAGCCCGTCTATCACGCGCCCGTTCCCGTGCTCGAAAGGGAGGCCGATCTTTACAGCGGCTCGCTGGCCAGCCCTACGCAGGTGGATTGGGACGGCGACGGCGCGCTTGATATCATCGCGGGCAACTCCGAAGGCTTCGTGCTCTTCTTCAGGAATGCCGGCTCGAATGCCGCGCCCGCCTTCCTGCCCGGCGTCGCCCTGCGCGCGGGCGGCGAACTCATCCACATCCAACCCGGCTACAAAGGCGACATCCAGGGCCCCGCCGAAGCGCGTTGGGGCTACGTCTCCGCCAACGTCACCGACTGGAACGGCGACGGCCTACCCGACATCCTCATGAGCGATTCCACCGCGCAGCATCGCGTGTTCCTCAACCGCGGCACGCCAGGATCACCCAAACTCGCTCCCGGCCGAACGCTTTACCTGGACGGCCTGGACCTGCACGGCACCTGGCGCGTGCGCCCGGGCGTCGCGAAACTCAACGGCCGCATGGCATACGTCGCCAACGACGATCAGGACGCATTCCACCTTTACTGGCGCATCGACGACTACAACCTCCTGGACGGCGGGAAGTTGCGCCTCGAGGACGGCTCCGCCATCGGCGCCAACTACACCGGCGCCGGCGGCACGGGCCGAACCAAGCTCGAGTTGGTCGATTGGGACCAGGACAGCCTCACCGATCTGCTCGTCGGCACGACGCGCGCTCACTCCGTCCCCAACCCCGAAACCGGCCTTCCCCGCGCCATGAAGCCGTCCGTGGCCACCGTGCTCTTCCTCAAGAACGTGAACACTAACGCCGCACCGCGTTTCCGTTTCCCCGTTGCGCTCGCGCATCGCGGCGAGCCCATTTCGCACGGAGCGCACGAGATCACCGTCACCGCCGGCAAGCTCGGCGGCGGCGACGGCCCCAATCTCGTCGTCTCGCGCGAGGACGGCCGCCTGATTTTCTACCAGCGCGAGTTCCTCTCCCCGCGTTAGAAATCGACGCGCATCCCGAACTGGATCTGCCGGTTGCCCGACACGTTGGTGATCTGCCCGAACAGCGGGTTGTTCACCGCCGTATTCAGGCCGCCCAGGGTCGACCGGTTGAACACGTTGATGAACTCCGCCCGCAATTGGAAGCGCGCGTTCTCTCCGATGCGGGCGTTCTTTTGCAGCGCGAAGTCTTCGTTCCGCGCGCTGAAGGTGCGCACCTGGCTGTAGGACGGCGCGCCGGTCCCGATCCGCAGCGAGCCCGGATCGGAGAACTTCGACTTGTCAAGCCGCAGATTGCTGCCCGGACTACTCGCCCGCGAGTAGTCGAATTGCGGCTTGCCGATCTCCCGAGTCAACACGCCGGCGAGCACGTTCGGCCGGTTCGTGCCGCCATTCCAGAGCGAATACGGCGACGACGCCGAGAAACGTACCGGCGTGCCGGCAAAGTAGTTCAGGATGGTCGAGAACGACCAGCCGCCCAAGACGGCGTTGGCCACGCGGTGCAGGTTCCCCAGAAACGCGCGCCCTCGCCCCACCGGCAGTTCATAGGACACGTACGCCTTGAAGGCGTGGGGGATGTCGCCGCCCGAAAGCGTCTTTTCCAGCCCGCGATTGTAATAGTCCAGCATTACCGGCTGATCCGTGCCGCGCGCCGTCGCCGACGTGTTGCTGTTGGTCAGCGTCTTCGCCCACACGTAGTTCATGTAGGCGTTCAGCCCGTGCGAGAATTGCTTGTCGAGCA
This sequence comes from Acidobacteriota bacterium, assembly GCA_016871095.1. Lineage (GTDB taxonomy): Bacteria > Acidobacteriota > Terriglobia > Bryobacterales > Bryobacteraceae > VFZS01. The sequence continues at coordinate 5,173 of VFZS01000236.1, read as the reverse complement.
CCGCCTGGAACGAGTGATACGTCGAGAAGCCCTCCGGCGACCCGATCGCCACCACAGTGTTGTTGCCGAGCACTTGCGGATAGGGCCGCAGCGCGCTCGCCACCGTGCCCGCGAAACCGGCATACGGATACGCGATCCCGTTCGCCGCCGCATCCGCCGCCGAGCGGATGGTGCGCGCCAGGTTCGTGCCGTATTGCGCCAGGTGCGCGGGCTGCAGTTGATTCAGCCGCACCAGCTCGCCATTGCGCAGCTTCACGCCGGTCGTACCCACGTAGCCCAGATCCAGCACCATCTTCGCCGGCAGTTCGGTTTGCACATTCAAGGTCAACTGCTGCGTGTACGGGCTGACGCCATAGCGCGGATCCACCATCGTGGGCCGGTTCTTGTTGCCCCAGGAGACATCGAACACCGGCGGCACATAGCGATCGAGCGGAATGCCGTTGTCCCAGTTCATCGTGCCGCGCCACGGCTCCAGCGGATCGGCGCTCAGGTTCACCGACCCGATCCACGGGAACAGCCACGTGTTGTTGAACTGCCCCAGCCCCGGCAGGTCCACGTCGTAGAACATCCCGTAGGCGCCGCGCAGCGTCAGGCGGTTCGCCGCGCGCCAGGCGAAGCCGATCCGCGGCGCGAAGTTGTTGAAGTCGCGCACACCGAAGTAGCGCTGCCCGGTGCACACCGTGCAGTTGCCCGCGAAGATGTACGCGCCCGCCCGCTTGCTCTCCGGATCGATCGCCGCCGGACTCCATGTCGCCATGCGATTGCCGCCCTCGAACAGCGGCGGCGAGTACTCCCAGCGCACGCCCAGTTGCAGCGTCAGCCGGCTGTTCACCTTGAAATCGTCCTGGAAGAACAGGCTGTAGTAGTAGCGCCGGTCGCTGGTCACGACGGAGTCGGAAAAACCGTCCGCCGAATACACCATGCCCAGCAGGTAGCTGGCAAAGGAAAAGCCCGTCTGGTTGCCCGAGAACGCCTCGTTGGGGATGGCCGTGGAGACCGCGTTGAAGTTGAATGCCCGGCTGGGCGCGGTCGCATAGTTCATGAAGTTGCGGCGAATATCGAAACCCGCCTTCATGAAATGCCGGCCGCGTGTCAGGCTCACCGTATCGCGCGCCCCCCACGAGGTCCACGCGTCGAAGCGATTGTTGTTGTTGCCCACGCCGTCAAACGATACGAACGGCCCGCCGCCCCAGTTCACCACGGGGAAGCCCGGCGTGCTCAGACCCTGGATGCCCAGCGCCGCCGCGCCGTCGATCGACGTATCGAACGCCTTGGACCATTGCGTCATGCGGTTCAGAGACACGCCGAAGTAGTTCACGATGCGCGGCGACACGGTCCAGTCGTAGGCGAGGCGCGCCAGGTACGACGAGATGTCCTGCAACCCTCCCTGCGACAGCGCGCCGCCCTTTTCCTCCGTCGCCGTCCACATCCCGCGCTGGATCAGCCACCGCGGGCGCAGCGTCTCCGAGTAAGAGCCCGACAGCTTGTGTGAACTGCCGATGTTGTGGTCCCCTTTGATCGAAAACTGGTGCTGGTCGAACACCGGGTCCGACACCGACGGGTACGGCAGGTTGTTCACCAGCGCCAGTTGCCCCGACGCATCCCGCACGGTGGGCACGTACTGCGCCCGCGCAATCTCGTTCAGCTTGCGCGACACCGCGCTGAAGCGCGACACCGGAAGGCGATTGCCGGGGAACATCTCGCCCACCCACCGCCCGCTCTCGAGGCGCCGGAACGTCGTGGGATCGAATACCGCCCCGCGCAGCACATCACGCCCCAGCGCGTCTTTCTGTGGAATCACCGGACCCAGCAAGCGGCTCAGGTCGCCGTTGTAGAAATCCGGAATCGGCCCCGTCTTGGGCGCACCGTTCAGTGACAGGTTGCGGGAACGGAAACGTTCATAGGCAACGTAGAAGAAACTCCGGTTCTTGCCGCTGTAAACCCTCGGGATGTGGACCGGACCGCCGAAGCTGAGCGCGAAGTTCTGCCGGCGATCCTGCGCCCGCCGCTGTCCCTGAGCGTTGTTCACGAACGTGTTCGCGTTCAGCGCCTCGTTGCGCAACGCGGCGAAGGCGCTGCCATGCAACTGGTTGGTCCCGGACTTCATCACGAAGTTCATCACGCCGCCCTGCGTGCGCCCGAACTCCGCCGTGGCTGCAGTGGTCTGCACGCGAAACTCGCTCAGCGCTTCCACCGACGGCGAGGACTCCGCGAAATGCCCGCCGCGCAGCGTGGTCACCGATTCGCCGTCGAGCAGCGTCTCTTTCGAATGCACGGTCGAACCCGAGATGCGCGATGCGCCCGCCGACCCCGTCACGCCCGGCGCAATCTTGAAGGCGAAGTCCTCGGCGATGCGCGCCGAGCCAATGCTCAGCGGCAGGTCCACCAGCGACCGGTTCGATAGGCTTGTGCCCGCGCCAGGCGCCTGCGTCTGCAAGCGCGGGATCTCCGCCGTCACGGAGATGGTGTCGGCCACCTGGCCCAGCTCGAGCTGTACATTCAACTGCACCACTTCGGTCACACGCAGCACGATGCCGTCCCTCACCAGCTTGCGCAGACCCTGCGTCTCGAACGTCGCCGAGTACGGGCCCGGCGGCAGGTTCGGCACGCTGTAGTGCCCTGCTTCCGTCGTCACGGTTTGATACGTCGAGCCTGTCGCCGTGTTGGCGATCGTCACCTGCACGCCGGGAATAACTGCGCCCGTCGGATCGGTGACGATGCCCGATACAGTGCCTCTGTTCAACTGCGCGGGCATTGGAATCGCCATCAGCAAGAACCACACCAGAATGATCAAAGCAACCTCCCTTCCGCCTCCGCCATGGGGATGCTACCAACCCGAAATTTCCGATTTGGCACCCGGCTTGGCGACACTATACCCAGGATACCCGTCTTGAGAAGGACGGAGCAATCATAGACCACGTGCCGCCGCGGGAGGGGCGGCTGGGGCAGAGCCCACACGACTGGTGTTCCGAATGCCCGCATCTTGCTGGCGGGCCATGTGCGTGCTGATGCTGGTCTCGCCAATCGACAGCCAGCCACGCCCTGGGCTCGGTCGCGCCCTGTCGACCTTGCCGGGTTCCCAGCATTCCTTCGGCTCCCCACGGCCTGTGCTCAGCCGCCGTCTGGCTCGGATCGGATTTCCGATAGACACAGAGCGTTCCTCGCGTCCGTCTTGGCGTCGTTTCGCAGCCGAGCGGCCCTCCAGGTCGAGATCGTCGGCCTGCGCCACCGACTCGGCGTCCTCCAGCGCTCGGTGAAGCGGCCGAAACTGATTGCACCAGACGCTGCGGCCACCGCGGGGTCCAAACGCCGGAAATGAGTCCGGTCGTGGCGGTCCCGCAGGTCGGCCGTCTCCACCGCCGCTACAGACGCCGGGCGGCGTGAGAACCGCAGGGGCGCTTTCGTCCTCTGGGGTGCGTGGGCCGCGACGGGCTGTTGCCTACCTCGCGAACCCGGCCGCCGCTGCGGCTGCGTGGCCATCGAGGGCCAGCTCCGCACAAATCCATCCTGCCGCCGCCCACTCGACCGGATTCCCACCAACCCTGCGACCCTCGGGGCGAGTGCTCAGTCGCCCTTTGGCGCGGATGGAGTTTCCGACAGGCACAGATTGGCGGCTTACGCGCCTGCGAAGCGGAAGGCGTAAAGATCGGCGTCTTTCAGCACGAAGCGCAGCTTTACCGGCGTGCCAGCAAGCCTACTTATGTCCGCCGAGTCCTTCCAGGAGACCGTGCGGTCCACCGTGTCGCCGAAGACTTCGTCGCAGTCCGCGGCGCTGAAGCCGGGAAGCGGCTGGCCATCGGGGTTCTGGAGTTCGACGCGCACCACGCCAGCGGCAGAAGTAGCGAAGTTGAGGTATAGTCGACCGCCCTCAAACCGTACGGGCCGGGTGACGAGTTCGCCGCCGCTGTATCCGGCATTCACGGAGACAAAGCCGTCCAAACGCAGGCTGTAGCGGCGCACTTCGCTGCTGTTGCCAGTCCAATAGCTCTCGCTGGCGTAAAGGGAAAGCTCATTGGGGGCGCCCGGAAGCGACGACTTGGTTTCAACCAGATGCCAGCCGATGTATTGGTGGCCGTAGTTCCAGGTTCCGGGACGTTCGGCGCCGGGCCGCAGAAACGCCTCATTCCAACGATGGAACAAGACGCCGTCGCGGCTGGCCATGAGCAGGGCTTCGGTGATGGCGGTGCCGTAGCGGGCTTGGGCGCCAGAGCGCTGCTGGCGATGCTCCAATTCCGGCAGCGCGCGCAAGGACGGTGACCACTCGCGTTCCAGATAGCGGGTGGGAAAGCCGATCAGGATGTGCGGGGCGCGGTGGTAGGGCTTCACCTGGTTGGTGTAGAGCTGCTCGGCAGGGGAATCGACATAGCGGAGATCATTCCAATCCCCCCAGTGCAGAAAGTCGGAAGAGATGCCGGTGCGAATGGCCCGCAGGCCGCCGGGCTTCCAGGTCTCGCCGGTGGTGACGCCGGTCGTGAACGTTCGCCAGTAGGCCCGGTACTGCTGGCGGACCGGATCCCAAAACGCGAGGTTCTGCGAGTCAAAGGCGCCGTTGGTGATGACGGGCGCGGCGCTCATGGGCGACCAGCGGAATCCGTCGGGCGACTCGAGCGGCACCAGGCCGTGCGCTTTCTTGTCGGCGGAGCGCACGATGGCCTTGTAGCGGGCATCGTCGGGCGCGGCGGGGTTGGCGTCTTTGAAGACGGCTGGATGTGCCGCGTCGAGATGGACGCTGCCCAAGAGGCCGGCGCCGAGCACGATGTTATTCGCCTTGCTGCCGCGGAACTCCACCAGGTTCAGCGCCGGCTTTCGCCAGCGGATGCCGTCGTCACTTTCGGCATAGCAGCAGAAGCCGGGGTGCGCGTCGCTGCGCAGCCTCCCACTGGAAACGTCCAGATGGTAGGCCTTGTAGTACATGCGGTAGAGGTTGCCGTCCTGAAACACGCTGTGGTAGCCACTGCCGCTGCCCTCCCAGGGCGCGTCGTGGATGAGGACGATTTCGCGCGGTTGCGGGTGGTGCAGGCGCAAAGCCGCGCTGCCAGCAAGCCGGTCCAGCAGGTAGCGGTCCACGAAGAGTTCACGCCGTTGGGCGATGTCCACCGGCGCAGGGGAATCCGGGGGGGCCAAGGCCAGGGCTGCCGAAGCAGCGCTGGTGGCGACATGGGTGCTGAACAGG
>VFZS01000235.1 GCA_016871095.1 Acidobacteriota bacterium | reverse complement strand
GGGTGCCAGTATGTATAGATCGCAACTGGCCAAGGAGGCTAGCAGCCGACCATGATGATATTCCTCCCCGTGGCGGGGGTCAGCGTAAATGTCTTTTGGGTCAGTGGCGCCGGCGCGCTGGTAGGTTTCCTCTCCGGACTGCTCGGGGTGGGGGGGCTTCCTGCTGTTGCCCCTGATGGTGATGATGGGCATTCCGCCCACCGTGGCGGCGGCGTCGGACACCTGTGCTATCGTGGCCACGTCGTCGTCGGGCATGGCGGCGCACTACCGCTTGGGGAATGTTGACAACCGGATGGGGATCCTGCTGCTGCTCGGAGGGTTGAGCGGGGCGGCCATCGGCGTCCAGCTCATCAAGATCCTGCGGGCCGTCGGCCAGGCCGACCTGCTGATCACCTTCACTTACGTGGTGGTGCTGAGCGCGGTGGGTCTTTACATGCTGATCGAGAGCATCATCAGCTTGCGGCGGGGCGCACTGGTGCAGCGCCCGCAGGTGGTCAAGCCGGTCGGCTTCTTTGGCAAGCTGCCGTTGCAGATCTACTTCCCCAAGTCGGACGTTCACGCCTCGATCTTCGCGCCCTACCTTCTGTGCGGCATCAAGGGTGTTCTGGCGGCCATCATGGGCGTGGGCGGGGGCTTCATCATGGTGCCCATGATGGTATACATCTTGCGCATGCCGATGCGGGTGGTCGTGGGAACGGACCTGTTCCAGATCCTGTTCACCTGCACCGGGATGACGCTGATGCACGCCGTGACCAACCAAACCGTGGACCTGGTGCTAGCCCTGCTGGTGGCGACCGGCTCCACCCTGGGCGCGCAGCTGGGCGCTCGGGTCACCCGGCATCTGAAGGGCGACGTGCTCAAGATCATCCTGGCGCTGGTGGTTCTGCTGGTGACGATTCAGATGGCAGTATCGCTCACCTTGACGCCGCCCAGCCGGCTATCCTACCCGAAGGGGTGACGCCCATGCGGACAGCGAGGATACTCACCACAGTGATCGTGGCGTGCTTTGCGGGCCCGCACCTGTCCGGTGCCGCGCCCTCCGAGAGGGACCTGCGCCTGCGAGTCACGCCGACCGTGATCCAGATGGGAGCGCTTTATAGCGGCGCTCACGTGCGGGTCGAAGGTGTTGTCCGCCCCGGTTCCAAGGTCGCGGTGGTGATCCGGGGTCAAAGTAAGCCTGAAGTGTTCAACCGCAAGGTGCAGCGGGGCCCCATCTGGATCAACTCGGGCAAGACCCGGGTCTCCGGAGTGCCGACCCTGTTTCTGCGTTTCTCCGATGGGATGCTGCGGCATTTTCTGAGCCGGGAGGAACTGGACCTCTATCAGTTGGACCAGGCCGCCATCCAGCGGCAAATGGAGATCGAACCGGACCAGGACCACGATACCATGGTGGCAAGCTGGCTGACGCTGAAGGCCGCCGATGGGACCTACGCCCTGGTCCGGGACGGCGTCAAGATGGGCGCGCCCCGAGCGGACGGCGTTCCTTTCACGGTGCAGCTCTGGTGGCCCAGGAAGGCAGCGCCGGGCAACTACCAGCTCAGTGCCTACGAGTGCCGGGACCGCGTGGTTGCCAGCCACTCCTCCGTTCACTTGTCCGTGACTAAGGTAGGCTTCCCGGCCTGGCTGGCCGACCTCGCCAGGATGCGCAGCTTGGCCTACGGCCTGGTGGCGGTCCTGGTGGCAGCCGCGGCCGGTTTCGGCATCGATCTCCTGGTGGCCCTGCTGTTCGGCAGAAAGGTTGCTGCCGGTCACTGACGCTGCGCCTCCCGCCGTACTACTGGACCGGCCCGCCGAGGAGCGGACACGCATGAGGTGGTGGCGCAAGAAACAACCCGCCGAGCCCCTCGGCCACGGCGCGGATCGCATCCGCACCAAGTACGCCAGCTTCCGTAAGCTGCTCTCACTCAACGACGAGTGCCTGGAGTTGTTGGCCGCCTTGCAGGAGGACTTGCAGTTCGTGCCCGCCAGGCGTACGGTGGTCGAGGCCTACACGCAGGCTGTCTTTATGAAGGCCGCCGAGATCGTCGGCGTGCTGGAACGGTTGGCGGGACAGGAGTATCCCGCCCTCCGGGACGCCATGGAAGACCAGCAGCGGGCGCTGCGGAGGTTTCTCGCCGGGGTGGAACTGGCGGCCCCGCGGCTGGCTGTCCGGCTCTACGACGTGGATCGAAACGCCGCGCAGGAGGTCGGCGGCAAAGCCGCCATGCTGGGCGAGGTGCAGAACCGACTCGGCGTGCCCGTCCCGGAGGGCTACGTGCTGACCACCGAGGCCTACCGCCAGTTCTGTGGCGTACCCCTGTGGACCCAGATTCGGGACGAACTCCGCAGGCTGGACATCCACGACCACGCCGCGCTCCGGGCCGCCTCCTCGCGCCTGGTGGCGCTGGTGATGAGCTGCCCGCTGCCGCGAACCGTCGAGGTCGCCATCCGGGAGCGCGCAGCACTGCTGGGCCGCCAAGCCCCTTCTCTGGTGGTTCGCTCCAGCGCGCTGGGTGAGGGTGCCAGTGAGAGAACTTACGCCGGGCAGTATCTGACGCTGCTCAACGTCCCTGTGGACAACGCGGTGGAGGCCTACCGCCGCGTAGTGGCGGCCCGCTTCAGCGAGCGCGCGCTCTTCTACCGGCTCTCGACTGGGTTGATGGAGGTGGATAGCCCCATGGCCGTGTTGTTCCTGCCGATGCTGCCAGCCAAGGCCAGCGGGGTCACGTACACGCGCGACCCCTCCGAACCCCGCCGTAACGCGCTGTGGATCGCCGCCACCCGCGGCCTGGGCGCGGATCTGGCCAGTGGACGCGCACCCGCGGACCTGTTCATCCTCTCGCGCCGACGCCGTCCCCGAGTCCTGAGTGCTTACAGCGCACGCAAGGAGGAGATGCTGGTTCCCGCCGAGGGCGGGGGACTGAGGCGGGTGCCTGTGCCTGACGATCGGGCCACCGAGCCGAGCATGACGACCGCGGAACTGGAGCGTGTGGCGCAGCTTGGCATCCGTCTGGAGAAACACTTCCGGACCCCGCAGGACGCCGAATGGGTGCTGGACGAGCACGGAAAGGTCTGGATGGTGCAGACGCGGGGGCTGGCGCTGGCCAAAGGCGTGCGCGGACCGCTGCTGGGGACGGTCAGGAGTGAGCCGCTGTTGGAGGGAAGGCACACCATCTACCCCGGCCGGGTCTCGGGCCCGGCGTTCCTGGCCGAGCACCCGCAAACCGTCAACCAGGCTCCGGCGGGGAGTATCCTGTTCGTGCGCCGGCCCGCCCCGGAGATTGTACCGGTGTTTCCCCGCATCGGCGGGCTGGTGGCGGAATGGGGCAGCCCCGCCGGGCATGCCGCAGCCCTGCTGAGGGAGTTCAAGGTGCCCAGCATCTTCCTGGTTGCCGGGGCCTTCGAGCGGATCGAGCCCGGAGTCCCCGTGAGTCTGGATGCCACGCGCGGGAAGGTCTACGCGGGCGCCCTCTTCCCCCCGCGCGCGCTGGAAACCTCGATCACCGAGCGCACTCGAGAGCGATCCGGCGACGTAGTGGCCACCAGAGTGCTGGCGCTGCATCTGCTGGATCCGGCCAGCCTCAACTTCCGTCCCCGAGGATGCAAGTCCGTTCACGACGTGTTGAGGTTCTGCCACGAGAAGGCGGTCCAGGCGATGTTTACCGGCCACGAACTGGAGTCCGCGGAAAGCTCGCGTCAGACTAAGTTGCTGCGTTCGAGCTTGCCCACCGACCACTACGTTCTGGACCTGGGCGGCGGGCTCCGCCTGGAGCGGCCGGAAGCGAAGTCCATCACCCCCGCCGAGATCGTATCCCGCCCCTTCCATAGCCTGTGGAAGGGCTTCACCCACCCTGGCGTGAGTTGGACCCGAGGAATGCCGGCTACCCTCTCGGATATGGCCAGCATCATGGGGCGGTCCCTGGGGCCGGAGGGCAGCGGGACGCGCGCCCTGGCCGAGCGCAGCTACCTCCTGGTGGCCGACGAGTACCTGAACATGAATTCGCGCCTGGCGTTTCACTTCACCCTGGTAGACGCCTGTCTGTCCGACGTCCCCACCCAGAACTACATCTCCTTCCGCTTCGCTGGCGGAGGCGCCACCCGCTGGCGCCGCAACCTGAGAGCCTGCTTCCTGGAGGCGTGTCTGCGCGAATACGGATTCAAGGTCGAGCGGCGGGGCGACCTGGTCAATGCCTGGTTGAAGAAGACCTCGGCTTTCGAGACTGATGCCAAGCTGGACATCCTCGGCCGGCTCATGGCCTCCACCTGCCAGTTGGATATGTACATGACCAGCGAAGTGGCCATGCAGTGGTATGTGCAGCAGTTCCTCGCTGGCAACTACACTTTTCAGCCGCCAGACTCGAAGGAACCGGCGACGCCGGGCGGGAACGGGAGCGTCTAGCCGGCAGTTGCCAAGGGCGGGCCGATGCGATAAGATCCGTGGAGCGCTCGCGGGCGAGCGCGGCGGAGGAGTTCAGGAGCATACCGTATGCGAAGATGGGTGCAGCAACTGATCACATGGGCCGGCTTGGCCCTCCTGACGGTGACGCCGGCCCTGGCGGCCGGCGAGAAAGCCGACGCCATCGTGATCGTGGCCGATAGCCGGAGGTTCACGGGCTGGAGGGCCTGGTGGACCAACCTCTACAACGAGAGCCACCTGTACTTCGCCATCGCGACGGTGATCCTGATCCCATTGGTGGGAGCGCTGCTAGGGGTTCTGGCCGACTTGGTCATGGCGCGGATCGGGATCAACCTGCGGTCACGGGAACTGGCCGAACACTAAGGGGCCGGACTGCGGACCGGTCTGCCAGCCGGCCACCCTGCTCCGCGCAGGCAGGAGGCCCGGCAGGCTGGCGCCCGAGTCGAGCCGGACCTTCGAGGAGGCTTCAGGTATGGATTGGCTGTATGCAACGATGCCCATCGCCGGGGTGGAGATCTTCTGGCCGGGCTTGCTGATTCTCGGATTCGGAGTAGGAGTCATAGGCGGCTTCTTCGGAATGGGGGGCGCCTGGATGGTCACGCCGGGCTTGAACATCCTCGGCTTTCCCATGGCCTTCGCCATCGGTACAGATATCGCGCACATGGCCGGCAAGTCGCTGATCTCGACCATGCGGCACGGGCGGTTTGGCAACGTGGACTACCGGCTGGGAACGATCATGATCGTGGGCACGGTCGGGGGCTTCGAGATCGGCGCCCAGATGGTGATGTGGCTGGAGCGCATCGGCCGCATCGACGCCTATGTCCGCTACGGCTACCTGGTGCTGCTGAGCCTGATCGCGTGGCTGGTCTTCGCCGATATCGCCAGGAAGATGCGCAAGGACCGGGAGGCGATGGCGGCCGGACGGAAGATGGAGGCGCTCTCGACCGGCATCGAGTGGCACAAGACCTTTCACAAGATCGCCATCCCTCCGGTGGTACATTTCAAGAAGGCCGGCATCCGCTGCTCGGTGTGGCTTCCGATCGCGGTCAGTTTCCTCACCGGCTGGCTGGCCGGGATCCTGGGCATCGGCGGGGGCTTGATCCGGATGCCAGCGCTGATCTACCTGGTGGGTTGCCCCACCCATGTGGCGGTGGGCACTGACTTGTTCGAGGTGGCCGTCTCCGGTCTGTACGGGGCAGCTACCTACACTTACAAGGGCCGGACGGAGCTCGTGGCCGCCCTGATAATGCTGGTGGGCGCCTCTGTGGGCGCGCAGATCGGTTCAGTCGCCACCAAGTACGTGCGGGGCTATGGGATCCGCTTGTTCTTCGGCCTGGCGGTGGTAGGCTGCGCGATCTCGATTGTATTCAAGCTCGTCGCCGCCGCGCACCCGGGCGTCCGCGACTTGTTTGACACTGCCGCTACGGTTCTGATCCTGGGGCTGGTGGCCGCCCTGGCCCTGCACATTCTCATCAAGTTCATCACGGGCGTCCGTGAGGAACTGGCGGTGAAGAGGAACCAGTTGATCCAGAATACCTGAGGGACCTGCTACCATGCCGCACCCGAAGTCGATCCTTCTTTCGTTGCCCCTGGCCGGCCTATTGCTACTGGGCTGCGGCGGCTTCGGCCGCGTCAACCAAGGCCAGGTAGTCGCTTATGACCCGCAGCAGGGTCTGGTCACATTGATCTCCGATTCCAACTACCTCGACCCGAACAACCCCAGGTTTGATGCGTTGCCGCCAGTCACTATCCGAATACCGGCCGACCCCGCTGAGATGGGGCCCGCGCCTGAGCCGGGGCGCCTGCTTCGCCTGGACCTCGCCCAGCAGCAGCTCACCGTTTTCGAGCCCACGACTGAGACCTTGAACCTGGTGCCTTTCACTCCGGTGGTGCAGCACCTCCGGGTAGCCAAGGACGACCGCCGGATGGCCGGGCTGCGGTTTCCCCTCGTGGATCAGCAGAAAGGGACCATTACCATCTACTCGGCACGCCAGCGAGTGCTGGTTACCATTGCGGTGCCCGGCCAGTATCGCTCGCTGCCGGAGGATGCCTTCCGTTTCGGCGATGAGATTCGCTACTACTACAAGCATCCGGGCCAAGCCTTGCGGCTGATGAACGTCACCAAGACCGACATCCGCAAGACCGGGAAGTAGACCGCCGACATGCTTTCGCCCACTACAGCGGCCGGCCCGTAGTGCTAGATTGGCATCGACGTTTGGTTTATGGTGTCACTGGGGTGGTGGCGGAGGCTGCGCCGCCGGGAGGCGCCCGGGGCGGTTGAGCGGAGAGTCCGCGGGAAATACGCGAGCTTCCGCGATCTGCTCACCCTCAACAGCGAAGCTCTGGAGCTGATTGCGGGACTACAAGAAGACCTCCAGTACGTGCCCGCGCGGCGTGATGTGGTCCAAGAACGCGTAGCCGCCATCTTCGACCGGGCCGCGGGCGTGGTCCAGACTCTGGAGCAACTTTCGGGGCGGTTCTACCGGGTGCTCACAGAGGCCGTGGCGGCCCAGCGGAGCGAGGTGGAGCGCTTCCTGGCGGCCTCGCAGGAATTGGTGGCTCCGCGGCTGGCGGCGCGCCTGACTGAACTGGGCGCCCCTTCCGTCGATGAAGCTGGGGGCAAGGCCGCTCTGCTGGCCGAGGTGAAGAACAAGGTCGGGCTGCCCGTACCGGATGGCTTCGTGCTGACCACCGAAGCGTACCGGCAGTTCTGTGGCATACCCCTGTGGGAGCAAATCCGCGATGCCCTCCGTTCGGCGGACCTGGAAGACCTGGAAGCCCTGCAAGCCACCGCCGCCGGGCTTCAGCAGTTGGTTCTGGAACAGCCCCTGCCCCGCGCGGTCGAAGTGGCCATTACCGAGCGTGCGCGCTGGCTTGACCCGCAGGGGCAGGGCCTGGCGGTGCGTTCCAGCGCAGTCGGTGAAGGCGGTGAACTGAGCCGCACCACTTACGCCGGGCAGTTTCTGAGTCTCATCAATGTTCCGCCAGACCAGGCGGTGATGGCTTACAGGCGCCTCATTGCCGCCCGGTTCAGCGAGCGGGCGCTTTCCTACCGGCTCTCGACCGGGCTGCTGGAAGTTGAGACACCCATGGCGGTGCTTTTCTTGCCCGTGATCCGTGCCCGCGCCTCCGGGATTATGTACACGCGCGACCCTGCGGACCCGAGAAAGAGAACCCTGTGGATTACGGCTACCTTGGGCCTGGGCATGGAGATCGCCAGTGGGCGCTTCCCCGCCGACCTCTTCGTGGTCTCGCACCAGCGTCCCTTCGCGGTCCAGGAGCGCAACCTGGCCAACAAGGCGGTGCAGATGATCCTCGAGCCCGGAGGTGGCACGATGCAGGCTCCCCTGGACCGTGCCAGGGCGGAGGCTCCCAGTCTGGCGGAACCCGATATCCAGACTCTGGCCGCATACGGAGTAGCCCTCGAGGAGCACTTCAAGGGCCCTCAGGACATCGAGTGGGCTGTGGACGAAGACGGCCAGTGCTGGATACTCCAGACCCGGCCGCTCTCGCTGGTGCAGGCGGCTCGTACCCGGGCCAAGACGCGCAGCAAGGCGGAACCGCTGCTGGCGGGCGGACGCACCGTGTACCCCGGGCAGGTTTCCGGCCCCGCCCACCTGGTGGAATCCCTCCG
>VFZS01000234.1 GCA_016871095.1 Acidobacteriota bacterium | reverse complement strand
CCTCCGCGGCCAGGCGGTCCATGTGCGGCGTGCGCAGGATGCGGTTGCCGGCGCAGCTCATGGCGTCCCAGCGCTGGTCGTCGGTCATCACGAAGATGATGTTGGGACGGCGCGCCTGCGCGTTCGAGATGTGCGGGAAACCGCCGCCTACACTCGCGGCGGCGCCCAGAAGCTGGCGTCTGGTCATGATGGTGAATGCTCCTGCGGCAGTTGCCGTTTGGTATGATAGCAGACCGCTGTGAACATGCGACTACTCACCTGGCTTCTTCTGCTGGCGTGCTGCGCGGCTCTGGCCCAGAGCCCTTTCGCCTTCCGTGATCTGGACGGCCGCTCGCTCGAGCTCAGCGAAAACGGCCGGCCGGTGTTCGTCTACAACTACGGTCTGATCCTGAGGCCCGGCAATCCCGAGACCAGCGCCCGCTCCACTTACCTCCACCCGGTCTACCTGCCCGATGGCCGCCTGATCACCGACGACTTCAACCCCGACCATCCGCACCACCGCGGCATCTCCTGGATGTGGCCCGTGGTGGTAGTGGACGGCAAGACCTATGACCTGTGGACCCTGGGCGGCATCCGTCACCGCTTCGTGCGCTGGACGGCGCGCGACACGCGACGCGATGCGGCCGTGCTGGCGGTCGAGAACGGCTGGTACATCGGCGAGCGCAAGGTGGTCAAGGAGAACGTCGAGATCCGCGTCGAGCCGGCCCGCGACGGCGTGCGCCGCCTCGACTTCGCGCTGCGCTTTGAGGCCGCCGAAGGGCCCGTGGACATAGCCGGCACGCCCGACCAGAATAAGGGCTTTGGCGGGTTCTGCTTCCGCTTCGCCCCGCGCGACGGCGGCCGCGCCAAGACCATCATCCGTACCGAGCAGGGCGTCGCCAGGCAGGACGGCGTCATGGCAGTGCATCCCTGGGCGCAAGTGGAGGGAAGTTTCGAGGGGCGACCGGGCGGCGGCCGGGTCGAGGACGATCCCTCAAATCCCGGCTTTCCCAACGGCTGGCTGATGCGTCACGGATTCGGCTTTCTGAATGTCTCCTGCCCCGGTTTGAAGCCCCACCGCCTCGAGCCGGGCAAGCCGCTGGTGCTGAAATACCGCGTGACGCTGTACGCGAGCCATCCGCCCCAACACTAACCGTGCGCGCGCTCTCCGGGGCGGGGGGATCCTCCCCGTCAGGCCTCCGCCGGCCCGTGGCGCGTGAGTGGCCTAGAAGACGTACTTCAGCGCGAGTTGCAGGTTGCGCATGTTGGTGCGGGTGCCGGAGATGATGCCGAAATTGGCGCTCACAATGTTGGAGTCAGGCGCGCCCCACACCGGGTGGTTCAGGATGTTGAAGGCTTCGAAGCGGAACTGGAGCCTGTGCTGTTCCGTGAAGTTGAAGTCCTTCAACATCGAGAAATCCCAGCCAAAGGCGCCGGGAGCATCAAGGATGTTGCGGCCCAGGTTACCATGCAAGCCGTCCGCGGCCCGGCTGAAAGCCGCCTTATTGAAATAGGCGGCGTTGGTGGAGGTCCAGCCTTTGAGCGGGTGGATTCCCGTGGCATCCGGCCGGTCGAAAGTATGGCCGGTGTTGGAGGGATCGCCGCCCTGGCCGATGTTCTGGGGCAGCCCCGTGTGGATGGTGACGATGGAGCCGATCTGCCAGCCGCCCACCACGGCGTTGAGCACCGGGTTCTCGATCTTGGCATGACGGCCCTTGCCGACCGGGATGTCCCACAATGCCGAAGTCACAAAGCGATGGCGGACGTCGTGAGCGGAACGCGCCCGTTCGCACTGGCGGCAGTAGCTGTTCATGGGAAACAGCGTGTCGTTGCCCTGGTTGCGAATCGCAGACGCCGTATCGATCGACTTACCCCATGTGTAACTGAGAAGATAGGTGATACCTTGCGAGTAACGCTTGGTGAGCTTGACGCCGAGGGAATTGTAGTTGCCCTTGCCGCCGTTGTCCACAAGCTGGATGATGCCGAAGTTGGGGAAGGGCGAGCGCTGGGCCACTGACAGGCCCGAAGTGCGGGGCGCCTGCAACGCCTCGTTGGCGGAGCGGAGGGCCTCCAGCCGGCGGCTGACGCTGCCCAGGTAGCCGATCTCGAAGAGCGCGTTGCCCGGCAGCTCCCTCTGGATGTTGAGCATGTACTGGATGCTGTAAGGCGTGCGCCGGTCGTACGGATTAGCGAAGGCGTAAGGGCGGAACACGTTGGCGGTGCCCCCGGCGATGGAGCTTAGCGAATTCTGCCAGGTCAGGTACTTAACGTCGGAGTTATCGCGGAGGCGGCCAGCGAGGTTGCGAGCCATGTCGAAGCGCGGGTTGCCGGTGTCCTGGGAGTAGAACATGCCGCCGCCGGCGCGAAGGACCCACTTCTCGGTGGGTGACCAGGTGACGCCCAATCGGGGGGCCCAATCGTTGCTGTCGCGGCCGACCAGGCGCGCTCCCAGGCTGCCGTCACACCTAACGGTGATATCGGGCCACCGGACTCTGACGCCCTCATAGCAGTCCTGGCGGGAGGGCGCCTGGCGCATGAAGAAGGGCCACATGTCGCGGGGCGCGCTGGCGTTGCGGTAGTCGGTGGGATGAACCTCATTGGGCACAATCCCGTTGAAGAGCGTGCCGGTCTGGTCCTGCCAGGGCGGAGTGTTCTCGTAGCGCAGGCCGATATTGAGGGTGACGCGGTTGGTCAGCTTCCAGGTGTCATCGAAGTAGAAGTAGAACGTGATGGCCCGGAAATCGGCCTGGGCGATGGACACCGCGGCTTCGGCCTGGTAGGGCTGTCCGAGCATGAAGTCGGCGAAGGCGTCACCGGTGACGCCCGAGACGCCGGGGTTGCGCGTGGCGTTGCGGTTAAAGCTGAACTGCCCCCGGGCGAACTGGTTGCCCACCTGGCGATACACGTCGTTGCGAATCTCACCGCCGAACTTGAAGCTGTGCTTGCCGCGCACCCAGCTCAGATTGTTGATGAACTGAAGCGACCGGTTGTTGTTCTCGTAGGGACCTTCGGAGCCGTTGCCGAAGCCGCTCAAGCCGTGCTGGAGAGTGATGTTGGGGATGCCCCACTGCACGGGCGGGCCGGGGGCGAGGCCGGGGATATTCAGCTCCCCCACCACGTTGCGAGAGAACGCCAGCTCCGGCCCGGTGGTGTTGTAGAACTGGCTCAGGCCGAACCGGAACTCATTGACCGTGTTCGGCGTCAGCACCCGCGTGTTAGTGACCATGTACTGCTTGAAGTTGGTGACAACCTTGTCACCGTTGAGCAGCATGGATTCAGTGAGCTGGTTTTCGTCGCCCCAGCTATAGCGGCCGAACCACTGGGAGTTGGAGGATTCCACCGCGTCGAAGCGGCCAATGAACTGGTCGCGGTTGATGGGCCGGCCGCGGGGGGAAATGTAGTTCTGCGTCTCCCCGGGGAGATTGGGCGTAGGCAGGAACTCGAGCAGTTTCTTGGACTGCTCGGGGATGCGCGAGGCGGGGATGATGTTGCCGGGAAAAATGCTGCCCCCGGCGGCGCCCGGATTGGGGCGGGTGGCGGGATCGTAGATTCCCAAGGTGCCGAAGGGCCGCATGGAGAAGTCCCCGTTGCGAGTGGGGGTCACGGGCACCGTATTGATGCCCTGGACATTGCGGCGCTGGCGGAACCACTCGTAGTTGGTCATGAAGAAGAGCCTGTTCCGGCCATCCAGGATCTTGGGAACCACAATCGGCCCGCCGAGAGTGAAACCGTACTGGTTCCACTTGAATGGATCCTTGGGCGGCCGGGCGGCGGTGAAGGCGTAGTTCTTAGCGTCCAGTTTCTCGTTGCGGAGAAACTCATAGGCCGTCCCGTGGAACTCGTTGGTGCCTGACTTTGTCGAGATGTTGACCTGCGAGGTGCCGCGGCCGAACTCCGCCGGGTAGATGCCTGTCTGGACCTTGAATTCCTGAAGGGCGTCCACCGAGGGTTCGACGATGTAGGTATTGAAGTTGGGGTCGGTGTTCTCAATTCCGTCCAAGGTGAAGTGATTGAACTGGGAACGCTGGCCGGCGATGGAGATGGAGCGGTCGGCGCGGATTCCGCCCTGGCGGTTGCCAGCCTGCCCGGCCGAGGGAAAGCCATAGCTCACGTTCGGGGAAAGGGCCGCCAGGGCCAGCGCATTGCGCCCGTTCAGAGGGAGGTCTATGATGCGCTTGTTCTCGATAACGGTTCCGACCGTGGAGTCGCTGGTGGTCAGCATCACCGCAGAAGCCGCCACCTCGATGGTCTCGGTCAACTGGCCCACCGCCAGTTGAAAATCGAGGCGCAGGCTCTGCTGCACTTCCAGCAGGACGCCGTTGCGAACGGCGGCCCTGAATCCCGGGGCTGTGACCCTCAGGTTGTACACACCAGGAGTCAAGGCTGGGAAGTTGAACACGCCCACTTGGTTCGACTTGGCCTCACGGACCGCAGAAGTGCCCGTATTGGTCAGCGTGACGGTGGCTGCTGCCACAACTCCGCCGGTGGAATCCGTCACGATCCCGGATATCTCACCGAGAATCTGCCCAAACGTCGTACCCAATCCTGCCAGCATGAGCAGGACCAAGATGCCCATTAGTCGTTTCATCGTCTTGTCTCCCCCTGTCTCTTCACTACCTTCGGATGGTTGCCGCCACAGGCAATCCGTTGCGGACACAGCGAATCGGACCCCTTGCCGGCCTCCCGGACAAGTCAACTATACAACCCAGCCCCCCTGGTGTCAACGCCGCTGCACGAAGGCCAGCAGGCAAACCGCCCGCTTCACCGCACGGTAGGGTACTCGATGCCCAACTGCTCGAGGTAGGAGGAGAACTTGGCCGGGTCGTAGCGCAGCTTCTGGAGCTGCGGCCGGAACTGCTCCATCTTCTCGCGGTTGAGGTCGACGGGCGGCTGGGTGTCCTCGGGGATCAGGGACTTCCACTTGACTTCCTTGGTCTGCCCGGCGAAGTACTGCCGGGCGGCGGCCAGCAGCTCGGGGTTGAGCAGCAGGTCCAGCGCCGTAAGGGCCTGGGCCTTGGCGCCCGCGGTGGAGCCTTTGTGGGCGATAGGCGTGGCCATGGCGATGCCGCTGGACCAGTGGTGGCCGGTCATACCGGGGATATTGGCCGGGTAGCGCAGCACCACCGTGGGCAGGTTCCAGGACACCTCGGCGATGTCGTCGGAGCCGCCGCCGCGCTCCGTCGAGGGAGGCCGGAGCTCGCGGATCTCCTTGGGCAACCCCTGCACGCGGGACTTCAGCTCGGCCTGGGCGGCGCGCGCCAGCCGCTCGTCCGCCTCCGACCACTGGGGCATGCCCACGCGCTTGATGTTGGCGTGCAGGGCCTCGGCCAAAGGCTTGTTGAAGTGGCCCGGCCAGGTGGAGGCCAGCACCCGCTCGGTCATAGTGGTGTCGGTCATCAGGGCGGCGGCGCCGGCAATGCGCGTACCCAGCTCGTGCAGCTCGCGGATGCGCTCGTAATCCCACTCCCGGAAGAAATACCAGACCGTGGCCAGCGGCGGGACCACGTTGGGCTGGTCGCCGCCCCGCACGATCACGTAGTGGGAGCGGTGCTCGGGGCGCAGGTGCTCGCGCCGGAAGTTCCAGGCGACGTTCATCAGCTCGACCGCGTCCAGCGCGCTGCGGCCCGCCCAGGGCGCCGAAGCCGCGTGCGCGCTCTGCCCGTGGAAGGTGTACTGGGTGGACACCAGGCCCGAGCCACCGGGGCCGTAAGAGGTGTTGAAATCGGTCGAAATGTGGCAACTGAGCATGGCGTCCACGTCGCGGAACAACCCGGCCAGCACCATGTAGGTGCGGCTGGCCAGCAGCTCCTCGGCCACGCCCGGATACACCCGCACGGTGCCCGGGATCTTGTAGCGCTCCATCAGCTCCTTGACAACGATGGCGGCCGTCACGTTCACGGCCTGATGCGAGTTGTGGCCCTCGCCGTGCCCCGGCCCGTTCTCGATCAGCGGCGCACGGTACGCCACACCCGGCTTCTGCGAGGTCTCCGGCAGGCCGTCGATGTCGGCCATGAAACCTATCACCGGTTTGCCCGAGCCCCAGCTCGCCACAAAGGCGGTGGGCATCCCGGCCACCCCGCGCGTGACCTGGAAGCCGAATTTCTCCAGTAACCCGGTCAGGTAGGCCGAGGTCTCCACCTCCTGGAAGCCCAGCTCCGCGAAGCTGAAGATGGAGTCCACGATCTGCTGGGTGAGCGTGCGCCGCGCCTCTACCAGGCCCAGGGCCTCGCTTTTCAGCTCTTCCAGCGTAGGCGCCTGCGCGCCTGCCGCGGACAGACCCACTGCCAAGACGATCCACGAGCGTATCTTGCTTGCCACCATGAGGGACGATTGTATCACCTCCCGCCGCCCGCCCCCGATAAGATAGGATGGTCACGCCCCCGTAACGGCAGGAGGTGGTCTTGACTAGACGCGACACACTCGGCGTGCTGGCCGCCGCGGCCCTGGCGGGCTGCGCCAGGAAGCGGCCCCTGCGGGTGGGCGCCAAGAACTCCACGGAGCAGACCATCCTGGCGGAAGCCGTGGCCCAGCACCTGGAGCGCCGCCTGGGTGTTCCGGTGGAGCGCAGGTTGAACCTGGGCGACACCGTGCTGGCGCACCAGGCCCTCATCACCGGCCAGGTGGACCTGTACCCGGAGTACAGCGGGCTGGCGTTTACAATCGTCCTGAAGCTGCCTTTCGAAGCCGAGCCGGCCATCGTGATGGAGCGTCTGCGCAGCGAGTACCGCCTGCGCTCGGCCATCGAGTGGCTGGACCCGCTGGGCTCGGAGGGCGGCTTCGGCATGGTGATCCGCGGCGAGGACGCCCGTGCGGGCCGCCTCACCACCCTGTCCGACGCCGCCGCGCACGCCACGCGCTGGAGGCTCGGCGTGACACAGGAGTTTCTCGAGCAACCCACGTTATACCGGCGCCTCATGAGCGTCTACAGCCTGCCCCTGGCCGCCGCCCCAAGGGCGTTCCAGGCCGGCGCGCTCTACAAGGCGCTGGCCGCCAGCGAGGTCAGCATGGTATCTGGCAGCCTCACTGACGCGGCCCTGGCCGGAGCGGATTTCCAGGTCTTGCAGGACGACCGGAACGCTTTCCCCCCTTGCCAGGCGGCGCTGGCGGTGCGGGCCGACGCGCTGACGCGTCATCCGGACCTGCGCCAGGTCCTGGACCAGCTTGCCGGCAAGTTCTCCACCGAGGCGCTGCGCAAGCTGAGCCTCGAGGTTGAGGTGCAGCACCGGCCGGTCGCCCAAGTGGCGGCCGACTACCTGCGCCGGGCGGGACTGGCGCCGTAAGGACTTCAGACCACAGCCGCCCGCCGGAGTGGCTCAAAACACCAGCTTCAACCCGAGTTGGATGCGCCGCGGATAACCGCGCTGGCTGCTGACCTGGCCGAAGGCCGTACTGGTCGGGCTGGTGTTGGGGTTGCCCAGCAGCGGGTGGTTGAACGCGTTAAGAAACTCCCCGCGGAACTGGATCTCGATGCTCTCGCGGATCGCGGTGTTCTTCAGCACCGACAGATCCCAGATGTTGAAGCCGTTCCCACGCACGTCGTTGAAGCGCGAGGGCATCAACCGGTAGTTGTAGCTGAGCTGGCGCGCGGAGTTGCGCTCGAAGCCCGCGTTGATATCGAACCACATCTCCGGCGTGCGTCGGCTCGTGGGCAGCGTGATGTCCTTGATGTTCCCGATGAACAGCGCGTTGCCGAAGCCCAGCGGCGCGCCGCCCTGCGCCGTGTAGATGCCTTGAACCTGCCAGCCGCCCAGCAGCTTATCCGCCACCGCCGGCGCCGAGTTCAACAGCCTCCGGCCCCTGCCGAAGGGCAGCGCCCAGATGCCGCTGACCACGAAACGGTGCGGCCGGTCCTGATCCGATATCACGTACTCCAGCGGCGACTCCTTGCCGTTCAGCCGTCCCGTGGCCTCCATGTTCTTGGACCACTGGTAGGCCGCATTCACCGTCCAGCCCGCGGCGAAGCGGCGCTCCGCCTTCACCTGGAGCGAGTGATACCAGGAATAGCCCTCGTACATGGTGGTGCTCAGCCCGGTGAAGTGTGCGTAGTCCTGGGACGAC
>VFZS01000233.1 GCA_016871095.1 Acidobacteriota bacterium | reverse complement strand
CCGCGGGCAGCTCCTCCAGGATGAAGATGGAATTGGTGGGGCAGACCGGAATGCAGGCGCCGCAGTCTATGCAGGCTTCCGGATCGATCCACACCTGCGTGGCCGCCTCGTAATCCGGCTCGTCCTCCTTGGGATGGATGCAGTCCACCGGGCAGGCGTCTATGCACAGGTTGTCCTTGGTGCAGGTGTCCACAACGACGTATGCCATGTATCGGCTCTCCTGTTCAAACGTACAGATGGGATGAGAATCAAGGTCTCCATCCCCAAGCTCTCATACTACCGCAGCCGGCGGGCGGGGCGGACCAGGTCGGACCGTTCCGGGCCGGGTTCGGTCCCTGACGGCGGTGGCACGCTTGCCCGGATCGTGCTACCGTGATTACTCGCATGCACATTCCCGACGGTTTTTTGGCCACACCGGTCTGGCTGGGCCTGAACGCGGCCGGGCTGCCGTTGGTCGGCTACCTGGCGCGCCAGGCGCAGCGCCACAGCCAGGAGTCGCGCGTTCCGCTGCTGGGCGTCATGGGCGCCTTCGTGTTCGCGGCCCAGATGATCAACTTCCCGGTCGGCGTGGGCGCCAGCGGCCACCTGGTGGGAAGCGCCCTGCTGGCCATTACCCTGGGACCGGCGGCGGCGGCCGTCGTGATGACCGCCATCCTGGCTATCCAGGCGCTCATCTTCCAGGACGGCGGCGTGCTGGCGCTGGGGGCCAATGTGCTCAACATGGCGCTGGCCGGGGTGTTGGCGGGCTACCTCCCCTACCACTGGTGGGGCGAGGGACGCTTCCGCCGGGCCGCCATCTTCCTGGGCGGTTTCGCTTCGGTGCTGGTTGGCGCGGTGCTGGCCATCGCTGAGCTGCGCCTGTCGGGCGTGCCGATTCCCGCGGCGGTGCTCTGGGTCAGCCTGGCTCTGTTCACGGTGACGGCGGCGCTGGAGGGTGCCATCACCGTGGCGGTGGTGGGGGGCCTGGAGCGGCTGGGCATTGGTCTGGCACGGCAGCCGGTCGAAGCGCGCCCGCGCGGCCTGGCCGTGGTGGGGCTGGCGGCGGTCCTGCTTGCGGCGGTGGGAGTGCTGTTCGCCTCGACCTATCCCGACGGGCTGGAGAAGATGGCCCAGGCCCTCGGCCTGGAGGAGCACGCCCGGGCGCTGTATTCCACGCCGCTGGCCGACTACAGCCTGCGCTGGCTGGGGTCCTCCTGGACGGCCCAGGCGGTGGCCGGGCTGCTCGGCTTGACCGTGATCTTCGGTCTGCTGATACTCCTCGGGCGAATGTTCGCCCGCCGCGGGAGCCGCTGATTGCACCACGCTGTCCTGGACCACTGGAGCCGCGGCCGCGGTGTGCTGCACGCGCGCGACGGGCAGGTGAAGATCCTGCTGCTGATTGCCTTGCTGATCGCGGTGGCCACCACCCCGCGGCTCACCGCCGCCAATGTGGCGGGTTACGCGATAACCGTGCTGGCCGCCGCGGCGCTGGCCCGGCTGCCCCTGCCAGCGGTGCTGCTGCGGGCCGCGGTGGTGCTGCCGTTTTCGGCCACCTTCGCCGCGGTGAGCCTCCTGGCCGGCGACAGCCAGCGGGCCGCGGCGCTGGTGCTGAAGAGCTATCTCTCGGCCGCCGCCGTGCTGGTCCTGGTGGGCTGCACGCCGCTGGCCAGGCTGCTGCGCGCGCTGGAAGGCTTGCGCGTGCCGCGCTTCCTGCTGCTGGTGGTGCAGTTCCTGTACCGCTACCTGTTCCTGATCTCCGAGCAGGCGCAGCACATGCGGCTGGCGGCCCTCAGCCGCGGCGGTTGGCGCTTCCGTCTGGCGGCCGGCGCGGTGGCGAACCTCTTCGTCCGCTCTTACGCCCGCGCCGAAGGCGTGCATCGCGCCATGCTGGCGCGGGGCTTCCAGGGCGAGACTGTCTTGCTGGCGGCGCCGCGGGCGGACTGGCGCGACTGGTTGTTCCTGCTGTGCGGCCTGGTCCTGGTGACGGCGCTGCGTTTCGGAGGGGAGGCCCCGTGGACCCGCTGATCGACGTGCGCGATCTGCGCTTCAGCTACGAGGACGGCACCCTGGCCCTGGACGGCGTGGATTTCCTCCTCCACGCCGGCGAAACGGTCGCGCTGCTCGGGCCCAACGGTTCGGGCAAGACCACCTTCGTGCTGCACTTGAACGGCCTGCTGTCCGGTGAGGGGCGCTTGTCGGTGTGCGGCCTGGAGGTCGAGAAGCGGAACCTGCCCGCCGTGCGACGCAAGGTGGGCCTGGTCTTTCAGGATGCCGAGGAGCAACTGTTCATGCCCAGCGTCCTGGAGGACGTCTGCTACGGCCCCCTCAACCTGGGGCTTGCTCCCGCTGAAGCCCTGGCCGCCGCGGAAAAAGCCCTGCGCCAGGTGGGTGTGGACTACGCCCGCGACAAGGCCCCCTACCACCTGAGCGCCGGGGAGAAACGCCGCGTGGCGCTGGCCGGCGTGCTGGCCATGCAACCCGAGATCCTGGTGCTCGACGAGCCCACCACCAACCTGGATCCCCCGGGCCGCCTGGCGCTGGTCGAGGTGCTGCGCGCGCTTCCCCAGGCCAAGCTGCTGGTCACCCACGACCTGTGGTTCGCGCGCGCCCTGGCCCGCCGCGCCGTCTTCTTCGAGCACGGCCGCATCGTCCGCGATGGAGCGCTCGAAGAAGTGCTGGCCCAGTTCCGCTGGGACCTGGGGGCCGCCTCCGCGCCGAACCGCTGAGCGGTGCACCTGCTTGTTATCCGCGGGAGGTAAGGCGCACTTACCTTCTCGGTGATTCGCAGATAATCGTCACCGGTCCTTCGTTGGTAAGATGGACATCCATCATCGCCTGGAAGATACCGGCCTCGCAGTGTACCTGGCGCGCTCTTGCCGCCTCGACAAAGTACTCGTACAGGCGGCGGGCCTCTTCCGGCGGAGCGGCCTCGTCGAAGCTGGGCCGGCGTCCCTTGCGGGTGTCGCCGTACAAGGTGAATTGCGAAATCACCAGCAAGCTGCCGCCCGCCTCCACCACGCTGCGGTTCATCTTGCGTTCTTCATCGGGGAAGATCCGCAGGCCCAGCACTTTCTCCACCAGGTAGTCGGCCTCCGCGGTGGTGTCCGCGCGCCCGATGCCCAGCAGCACCACCAAGCCCCTGCCGATGGAACCCACCACTTCGCCTTCCACCTCCACCCGCGCCTGGCTTACCCGCTGCAATACCGCTCGCATAGCCTACAAGTATGCCAGAGAGCCCGATGTGATGACCGAGACTTACGCGCGAGCGGGCGAATACCCCCTGCTCGAGGCGCTCAAGGCCCGAGGCCTTACTCGAAAAGCGCTGCGACCGGCAGCGAAAAGCCCGGCAGCAGGTCCGGTTCCGTCAGCACGTCCTCGCGTCTGAGCACGCGGGTCTGGCCGCCGGACTCGAACACGTGAACCTGCCCGTTGTCCGGGTATACCACCCAGACCGTGTGAGCGCCGCTGGCCAGATACTGCTGCACCTTGCGCAACAGCCCGGAAGCCGTGTCGCTCGGCGAGACGATCTCCACCGCCAGGTCCGGTGCGCCCTCAATGCGGGCTTCCGGGTCGATCGTGCGTCCGGCCCGCACCACACCCAGGTCAGGCCCCCGCAGCGTGGGCGGATCGCTGGAGAGCAGGTAGCCGGTCTCCAACAACACTTCCCCCAGCGGGCTGCGCTTCAGAAACGCATCCAGCTCCACTAACAAAGCACGCTGCACCCGCGCGTGCTTGGGCATGGGAAAGGTCATGGACACCAGCTCCCCTTCGTCCAGCTCGTAGACGACCCCGTCGTCGCTGGGAAGACGCTCAAACTCCTCCAGCGTCATCAGCGTCTTCGTCGCCATGACTTGATTCTACCGCCACATCCCTGCTACTGTCGGCCCTCGTATTTCTTATACAGCCGCAAGTGCTTGTTGTCCAGATCCACGGCCCGCCCGCCGATGTACATCTGCTTGATCTGCGTGCGCGTCTCCAGCGGATCCCCGTCGGTGACGATCAGGTCCGCCAGCTTGCCCTTTTGGATCGACCCCAGCAGCTCGCCCACGCCCCAAATCTCCGCGGCGTTCAGGGTCACCGCCTTGAGTCCTTCCTCGTAAGGCAGGCCGTAGGCCACCGCGTTGGCCGCCTGGTAGGGCAGGTTGCGAGAGAACGAAGTCGAGAACGTCCCGAAGGCGATCTTCACGCCGGCCTTGTGAAGTTCCCCGGGCTGGGTGACGGGCTTGTCATAGGGATCGTCTTCGTGCAGCGGCAGCCGCAGCGTGGGCCCCAGAATCACCGGAATGTTCTGGGCCTTGAGCTCGGCGGCCACCTTCCAGGCTTCGTCCGCCTGGGCCAGGACTGCCCGGATCTGGTGCTTCTGGGCGAACTTCAGCGCCTCGCGCAAGGCCCGCTCGCGCTGCGCCACCACCACCACGGGGAGCTTCTTCTCCAGCACCGGCAGCATGGCCTCCATCTTCAGGTCCTTCTCCACCGGTCCGGCCGCCTTGGCTTTCTGATAGCGGCGCGCCCGCTCGAAGAACTCGTCCAGCTCGCGCAGCCGGCGCTCGTAGTTGCGCCGCGCCTCCGCGAAGGGAGTGCGACCTCCGGGGGTCTCCTCGAATCCCCGGGACCGCCCCGCACCAATTATCGGAAAGCGCAACACCATGGCCGCCGAAGCAACCACGCCCATCTCCTGCCAGGTCCACCCGTCCAGATGAATCAGCGCGGCCTGCCCGCAGATGACGCCGCCGCCCGGCGTGCTCATCACGCTGGTGATGCCGTTGGCCCGCGTTACCGGAATGTGCTCGCTGGCCGGGTTGACGGCGATCAGCGCGCGAAGCTGTGGATTGAAGTCCCCGATCTCGTAGGCGTCGGTGGTCTCCCGCACCGAGCCGATTTCGCTGAGGCCGATCTCAGTGGCCGAGTCGATCAGTCCGGGATAGAGGTGCAGGCCCTTGAGCTCGACCACGCGCACCCCGCGCGGCGCGGCGACCTTCGCGCCCACTTCCACTATCTTCCCGTCGCGCACCAGCACCGCGCCGTTGGGAATCTCCGGTCCGGAAACCGGATGCACGGTGCCCCCGCGCAGCAGCACGCTGTCTTCCGGACCCGCGGCCAGCGGCAGGCTGGCCAGCAGTGCGAGCGCCACTTTCCTCATGACGGCCTCCTCGTGCCGGGCGGCCCAGCTTTCTTCTGTTGCTCCTTGGCCTTCTCCACCAGCGCCTTGCGCCGGCTCTCCCGCTCCTCGCGCTGGCTCACGTCGCGGTCCCGGTCGAAGTACACCTCCCCCTCGATGAGCACCTTCTGCACCTTGGCGTAGTTCGACAGCGGATGCTTGTCGTAAATCACCAGGTCGGCGTCCTTGCCCGGCTCGATGGATCCCACCCTCTGGTCCAGGCCGATCTGCCGGGCCGGATTGATGGTGATCATGGCCAGCGCCTCATCCTCGGTGACCCCGCCGTACTTGATGGCCTTGGCGGCCTCCTGGTTGAGGTGACGCATCAGCTCGGGCGAATCGGAGTTGAGGGCTACCAGCACCCCCTTGCGGTGCATGAGGGCGGCGTTGTAGGGGATGGCGTCGGCGGCCTCCATCTTGTAAGCCCACCAGTCGCTGAAGGTGGTAGCGCCGGCGTTGTGCGCGGCGATTTCCTTGGCCACCTTGTAGCCTTCCAGCACGTGGATCAAGGCGTGAACGCGGAAGCCGAACTCCTGTGCCAGCCGCAGCATCATGAGGGTCTCGTCCGCCCGGTAGGCGTGCACGTGGACCAGGCAGCGCCCCTCCAGCACCTCCACCAGCGGATCCAGCCTGATGTCGCGGCGCGGCGCCGCCGCTTTCTCGCCGCGCTTGAGCTTGGCCTCGTAGTCCCGCCGGGTTTGCCGGTAGGCCTGCGCCTCGGTGAACGCCTCCCGGATCACGTCCTCCACGCCCATGCGCGTGGCTGGATAGCGTGGCGTGATGTTGCCGCCGAATTGCGTCGCCCCGCCCCGCCGCTTGGGATTCTCTCCCAGCGCCATCTTGAGCACCGGCGCTGAGCCGTCCACCATCAGCCCGGCGGCGTCCTTGCCCCAGCGCATCTTAAGGGCGCTGCACACCCCGCCGATGGCGTTGGCGCTGCCGTGCGTGGTCAATATGGTGGTCACGCCGCCGGCCAGCGCCCGGTAGATGGCGATGTCCTCCGGGTTCAGCACATCCCGGATGTCCACCATCGAGGACACCGAGACGCTGCCCTCGTTGGTGCTCTCGGCGGCGATATGTGAGTGGTTGTCGATGATGCCGGGCATCACGTACTGGCCCGAGGCGTCGATCACCTGGGCGCCCTCCGGCGTCCGGATCTTCTCGCCCGCCTCGGCGATCTTGCCGTCGCGGATCAGGATGGACCCCACGAACCGCCCCTTGGTCACCGTCAGCACGTTGGCGTTGCGCACCACTACGGGCGGGGCCGCCATCAGCGGCGCTGCGGCCGCCAGCAGCAGGATCCAGCGCGGTTTCATCGGCTCACCTCCTCGGCCGGCTCAGGCGCCGGCTCGAACTTCATCCCGTCCACGAAGATGTGCTTGACCTGGGTCTTTTCCTGGAACAGCTCGCCGCTGGTCACCACCAGGTTGGCGATCTTGCCCGCCTCGAGGCTGCCCAGCCGGTCCGCCACGCCGTAGATTTCGGCGGCGCTGAGCGTGAAGGCCCGCACCGCGTCGGCCTGAGAAAGACCCGCTTCCAGCGCCCGCCGCACCGCCCGCGGCAGATCGCGCCCGCTCGTCGTGCCGTCCGTGTAGAAGGCGAACGGCACGCCCGCCTTGGCCAGCGCCGCCGGAGTCGAGGGCGCCCGCTCGCGCATCTCCAGTATGCGCAGCGCATCGACCTCCTCCGGGTCCGCCTCCCGGCTGCGCTCGGGCCACTTCAGGCTGACCAGCACAGGCATCCCCGCCTTCTTCAGGATCTCGGTCGCCCGGTACCCCTCATGGACGCCGTAGAGCACCGCCGGGCGCTTCAGCTCCGCGGCGAATTTCACCATGCGATCCACTTCGACCGCGCGCGTGGCCGGCAGCAGCAGCCGGGGCGCCTCCAGCACGCCCTCCAGCGCGCGGTCGTAGGCCGGCCGCCTGGCCCCCACCGGGCGCGCTGCGTACGCTTCCTTGGCCAGCTTGTAGTGGTCCGCGTCCAGGAAGATCTGCCGGATGTACGCCATCACCCCGAACAGCGAGCCGGGGAAGCTGGTGAACCCGGCGCTCGACACCGACAAGTAGAGCCCCGCCGGCGCGCTCACCACCATCTGGCCGCCCTTTTCACCCGCTAGGTTGATCACCGCGCCCTGCCCCGCGAAAATCCCGCGCTGGGGGAAGGTCATGGCGGTAGTGATACCGGCGCTGCGCGCCGTTTCCACGCGCCGGTCCCCGGGGCTGACCAGGTCCGCCGCGCGCACCCAACTGGTGTTCGAGGGCCGGTCCTCCGGTCCCCGCGCGGGCGCCGACGCAGGGGTGGGCGGGGTGGGCGAAGGCGTCGGCTGGGCCGGCTGCGCCGCCGTGCGCGAGGTGCGGGCCCCCGCCGCCGCCGTGGCCGCTTCCGCGATCCCCAGCGTGCTCAGCGCGTCGATCAGGCCCGGGTACACGGTCAGGCCTTTGCCTTCGATTACCCAGGCGTCCGGCGGGATGGCGACGTTGGGTCCGACCTGTTCGATCAGCCCGTCGCGGATCAGCACCGTGCCGCGCTCCAGCGCCGGCCCGCTGACCCGCACGATGCGCGCGTCGCGGATGGCGAACACCGCGGCCGGCGCGGCCGCCAGTCCGCAGGCCGCGACGCACAGCAGCAAGACAGTTCTTCTCATAGGCCCTCGTGGTGCAAAAATGGGGACAGACAGCCGAAAACCCGGGACAGGCTTGGGTGTCCCCCCGGTGGACACCCCGGCCTGTCCCAGGGTCTTCCACTGGAAAGTCCGTCACCGGCGAATGGCCTGGCTGTCCCCATTCTTGGGTTTATACTGTAGAATCGACGATGGTAACCCCAAAACGGTTACGCTACAAGGACGCCGGCGTGGACATCGACGAGGCCGACCGCGCCGTGGCCCACATCAAACGCCTGGCTGCGACC
>VFZS01000232.1 GCA_016871095.1 Acidobacteriota bacterium | reverse complement strand
TGACCGGCACGCCGCTGGATCGCACGCGCTCGATGAGGGCGCGCGAGTAAGGAGCCACGAAGCGCACGTAGTCGTCCGGGCCCAGCGCCCCCACCCAGCTATCGAACACCTGGATGGCGCGGGCGCCCGCGGCCACTTGCAGCAGGCCAAACGGGCCCAGCACGTCCACCAGCTTCCCCATCAGGCGGCGCCACAGGCTCTCGTTGGTGTACATCATCATCTTGGTGCGCAGGAAGGTCCGCGAAGGACCCCCCTCCAGGATGTAACTGGCCATGGTGAAGGGAGCGCCCACGAAGCCGATCACCGGCGCCCTCCCGCCCAGCGCCTTGACCACCTGCTGGATGGCTTCGCCCACGTAACCCAGGTCGTCGGTGTTGGAGATGGACAGCGCGTCGATGTCCTCGGTGGTACGCACCGGATTCGAGATGACCGGCCCCACCCCGGAGACGAACTTGAGCTTCAGCCCCATGGGCTCGACCGGCAGCAGCAGGTCGGCGAAGATGATGGCCGCGTCCACGTCCAGGATCTCGACCGGCTGCAAGGTGACCGCGGCGGCCAGGTCGGGGCGTTTGCAGATCTCGAGGATGCCGTGCCGGGCACGCACCTCGCGGTATTCACGCAGATAGCGGCCGGCCTGGCGCATGAACCACACCGGGCGGAAGTCGGTGGGCCGGCGCCGGCAGGCGTCCAGAAAACGGCTGGTCATTGGAGCCACGCGCATAGTGTCCCCGCTTTGTCCTCGCAGAAGTAAACTTGCATGTCCTTGGGCGTGTGCCGGGCCGCCCACTGGCGGCCCAGAATGAAGAACGGTTTGGTCCAGGCTTCGCTGTCGATGGTTCGCGGCGCCACCACGGACACCGCCAGCACCCCCTGCGCGGGGTAGCCGGTGCGCGGATCCATGATGTGGCTGTAGACATGGCCCCCGGCCTCGAAGGACTTCTCATAGCTCCCCGAGGTGGACAGCGAGGCGTCCTTGAGCCGCAGCTCCTCGACGGTGCGGCTGGAATTCCTAGGGTCGCGGATCTTCACCGGCCAGCCGCCGGTCTCGGCGCCCGGTGAGCCAAGACCGTAAATGCTGGAGCCGCCCGCCGAGAGCAGGGCCTGGGAGATGCCGTTCTCCCGCAGCGTCTCGATCATGCGGTCCACCGCGTACCCCTTGCCGATGCCGCCCAGGTCCAGCGCCATGCCCGGGTGCTCAAAGCGCACGGTGCGCGCTTCGGCGTCCAGCCGCAGGCGCCGGTAACCGACGTTCGCCAGGGCCTGGGCCACTTCGGCCCGCCCCGGCACCCGGCCGTCTCCCCTGAAGAAGCCCCACAGCTTGATCAAAGGCCCCACGGTGATGTCGAAAGCGCCCTCGCTGGCGCGGCTGTACTCCAGGCAGGCCTCCAGCACCCGGAACACCTCCGGCGTCACCTTGACCGGGCGCTGCGCGGCCAGGCGGTTGATCTCGCTCACATCGCTCTGCGCCCGGTAATGCGACAGCAGCCGGTCCAGGCGGCGGGCCTCTTCGAAAGCGGCTTCGGCGGCGGTCTCCAGCCGGTCGCGGTTGTCGCCGTAGACCACCAGCGAGTAGGTGGTGCCCATGGCGTCCACGCTGGCCTCCAGACGCAGCAACTCAGCCGCGGCCGGCTGACCCGCCAGCAACAGCGCCACAACTGGGATCAGCCCCGCCACCGTCAGACCGCCTTCCGTGCCTTCTTCCGTTCCTTTTCGATGCGTTCCAGCAACTGATCCACGCGGTTGGCGCCCCGCCCGCAGCGATCGCTGGCGAAGTGCAGCTCCGGCATGCGCCACAGCCGGATGCGGGAAGCCAGCTCCCGCCGCACGAAGTGCCGGGCGTGCTCCAGCGCCTCCAGCGCCTCCGCCTCGCGCTGGGCATCCTCACACCGCACCCGGACCTCGGCGGAACGCAGGTCGCCGGTCACCTCCACCGCGGTCACCGTGACCGCGGCCAGCCGCGGGTCCTCCAGCTCGTAGGAGACGATCTCCGCCAGCTCCTCCCGGAGCGCCTCGCACACGCGCTGGGACCGCCTTGCGTCCACTGTCCTACTCCAGCCACTCCACCTCCGCGCCCGCCAGAGCGGCGCCCAGCAGCGCGGCTGACTCCTTCTCCACGGCCTCCAGAACCTGCGCCGCCCGCACCCGGTCCGCCGACACCGTCACCGCCGCCAGCACCGCGCGCTGCCACAGCTCCTGGCAGTCGATCTCCGCCACCGCCACGTTATGCCGGTGGCGCAGCCGCTCCTTCAAGCCCTGCACCACATGGCGCTTCTCCTTGAGCGAGTGGGCCTCCTCCAGCCGGAGTTCCAGTGTCAGCACGCCGATGCAAGGCATCTTCAGAGCGCCAAGCCAGGAGTCAGAGATCAGCGCCAACCGGCTCCTGACTTCTCACTCCTGACTCCTAAACCAGCACTTCCGCCTCGATGCGTTTCGTGGTGAACGCCTCGATGACGTCGCCGGGCTTGACGTCGTTGAAATTCTCGATGCCCAGGCCGCACTCCAGGCCGTTGCGCACCTCGCTGGCGTCGTCCTTAAAGCGCTTCAGCGAGCCGATCCTCCCCGTATAGACCACCACGCTGTCGCGCAGCACGCGCACCTGTGCGTCGCGCGCGATGTGGCCCTCCGACACCAGGCAGCCCGCCACCGTGCCCACCTTGCTGACGCGGAAGGTCTCCCGGACCTCCGCCCGCCCCAGGTACACCTCTTTGTACACCGGTTCCAGCAGGCCCGCCATGGCGCGCTTGATCTCGTCGGTCAGCTCGTAGATGACGGTGTGCAGCCGAATGTCCACCTTCTCCTGTTCCGCCAGCGCCGCCGCGTTGCGCTCCGGGCGCACGTTGAATCCCACCACGACCGCGTTGGAGGCCGAAGCCAGCAGCACATCCGTCTCCGTGATGGCCCCCACGCCGGAGTGGATCACCTGAACCTTGATCTTCTCGCTGGACAGTTTCTGGAGCGCCTCCGCCAGCACCTCGGCGCTGCCTCCCACGTCGGCCTTCAGGATCACCGGCAGCTCCTTGGTCTCGCCGGCCCGGATCTGCTGGTGGAGCTGATCCAGGGTCAGCCGGCTGCTCTTGGCCATGGCCTGCTCGCGCGCCTTCGACTCCCGGTAGATCACGATCTGCTTGGCCTTGGCCGTGTCCGTCACCACTTGCAGGTTCTCGCCCACATCCGGCAGCGCCTCCAGGCCCAGCACCTCGACCGGGGTGGCGGGCTCGGCTTCCCGCAGCGGCTGGCCCAGGTCGTCGAACATGGCGCGCACCTTCCCGAATACCGACCCGGAGATGAAGTAGTCGCCCACGTGCAGGGTCCCGTTGCGCACCAGTACCGTGGCCACCGGCCCGCGCCCGCGGTCCAGCTTGGCCTCCAGCACCGTGGCCACCGCGGGCCGCTGCGGGCTGGCCTTGAGGTCCAGCATGTCCGCCACCAGCAGGATCATCTCCAGCAGCAGCTCCAGGTTCTGGCGGGTGCGCGCCGACACCGGCACGGTGACCGTCTCCCCGCCCCACTCCTCGGGCAGCAGGCCGTGGTCCGCCAGTTGTTGCTTGACCCGGTCGATCTGGGCCTCCGCCTTGTCGATCTTGTTGATGGCCACCAGGATGGGCGCCTTGGCCGCACGGGCGTGGTCGATGGCCTCCTTGGTCTGCGGCATCACCCCGTCGTCGGCCGCCACCACCAGGATGACGATGTCAGTCACCTTGGCGCCCCGCGCCCGCATCCGGGTGAATGCCTCGTGGCCCGGCGTGTCAATGAACACGATGCGTCGGCCGTCCACCCGCACGGCGTACGCCCCGATGTGCTGGGTGATTCCGCCCGCCTCCCGCTCGGTGGTGTTGCTCAGCCGGATGGCGTCCAGCAGCGACGTCTTGCCGTGATCTACATGGCCCATGATGGTGACCACGGGGGCGCGCCTCACCTGGTCCCCTTCCTCCGGTTGACCCTCGGCTACCTGGATGGCGGCCTCCTCCTCGTAGCTGACCTGGGAGGGCTGCGCGCCGAAGTCGCGCGCCAGGTTTTCGGCCACGGCCAGATCCAGGGTCTGGTTGATTGTCGCGTATATCTTGCGCTCGACCAGGCGCTTGATCACCAGGTTAGCCTTGAGGCCGAGCTTCTCGCCGAGCTCCTTCACGGTGATGCCTTCGGAAACGGTGACCTGCTTGCCTTCGGCCAGTCGTGAGATGTCCTCGCGCTGGGCTCGGCGCAACCGGAGGAGCTTCTCTTCCTGCTCGACCTCGCGCGTCACGGCGCGAGCCCGGTCCCTCTGGCTGCGGCGTGCCGGCTCGCCCGGAGGCGGCAGGACGCCATGGGGTTGCAGGGGAGAGGTAGGGTGGGGGCCGCGGCCGCGCAGCCCCAGGGCAACCGGGGCGCCGGGCCGGCCCCGGGCCACCAGCGGCTGGCCGGGACGCAGCGGGCCCTTGTAGATGGGCTGGCCGGGAATGGGGGCGGCGGGGCGGCCCGGCATGGCGGGGCGAGCCTGGGGCTGGCCCGGCATGGCCCGGGCTTGGGTCAGTTTGGCTACCAGGTCCGGGCGCGGTGGAACCACCGGCCGGGCCGCGGGCCGCCCCGCCAGCGCGGGCTTGCCGGTGACGATAACCGTGGGCGGCCGCTGTGGCTGCGCGGGAGCCGGGGCGGCTGCGGCAGGCCGTGCCGGGGCCGGTGTGGGCCGGGCCAAGCGGAGACCTTCCGCCGTGCCTGGCGCCGGGCGCGGCGCCTCAATGATCTGGCCGGGCTTGAGCGCGGGCGGCGGAGGCGGCGGCGGGGGCGGAGCGGGCGCCGGTTCCACTACCGCCGGCGCGGCCCCCAGGGGACCCAGCGCCGGTGTCCTCCCAACCAGCGGAGGCCGGATGGGTTGCGCCGCTGGGCGTGCCGCCAGCACCTCCGCGGCCCGGATGACGGACGCCAGCTCAGGGCCCGTTCTCGGCGCCTTCCAAGGAGCCGCCGCGGCGGCTGAGCCAGGCGCTTCAGCTAAGCCCGCCGGAACCACGGGCGCCGCCGGCAGGGTCCGCCCATCGGCGGGAACTGTGGCCTCCCCGACAGCCTCGGGCTGCTCGGGAGCGGCTTCCTCCACCAGAATGCCGAGATGACGCCGGACCTGGTCGGCGACGTCCTCGTCGACCGAGCTGGAATGGGTCTTCTTCTCCGTCACGCCGAATTCCGCCAGCAGCGCCAGGATCGCGCTGTTAGGCTGCTCACATTCGCGCGCCAGCTCGTTGATCCGGATCTTCTTCATACCGTGCTTGACTCGCCCGCCTCCTGGCCTCAGGCTTCGCCCTTCAGACCTCCTTGGGGATCGAAGAACCCGCGTCCTTCATGGTATCAGATTCGCCGCCCTCAGGCGGCTCAACCGCCTCTAAAACTGCGGGTTCGGACTCCTCTGCTGGCTGGGGCATGACCTCGGCGGGCTCCACCTCCTCAACGGCCTCCGCGGCCAGGCCGGCCGGCTCAGCGGATTCCTCGGCAGGCAGCCCGGCGGCTTCCTCGAACTGCGCGTAGTAACTGGTGACCACGATCTGGATGTCGGCCACCGTCTCGGGATCGATGCCCGGGATCTCTTCAAGCTGCTCCGGGGTCATCGAACCCACCTTCTCCACCGTGTCGATGCCCGCCTGCACCAGCCGGTCAGCCACTTCCTCGATCAGGCCGTAGTCGATCAACACCGCCACCGGCGCCCCGGAGGCTTGCAGGGCCACCATCTCGGTCTCGACCTCGCGCCGCTTCTCCTCCTCGCTCTTGATGTCCACCCTCCAGCCCAGCAGCTTGGCCGCCAGCCGCACATTCTGCCCCTTCTTGCCGATGGCCAGCGAGAGCTGGGAGTCCTCGACGATCACTTCCATGTGCTTTTCCACGGGGTCCACCACCGTCACCCGGGCGATGCGCGCCGGGCTGAGGGCGTGGGTCACAAACACCACCGGATCGGCCGAGTACTCGATGATGTCGATCTTCTCGCCGCGCAGCTCGCGGATTATCGACTGCACCCGCATGCCCTTCATTCCCACGCAGGCCCCCACGCTGTCCACGTCCCGGTCCCGGCTCTGCACCGCGATCTTGGTGCGCTCCCCGGCTTCCCGCGAGCACGCCTTTATCAACACCGTGCTGTCGTATATCTCCGGCACTTCCTGCTCGAACAGCCGCGCCACCAGCTCGGGGGCGGCCCGCGAGACCGTCACTCCGGGATTCTTGCCCGCCCTCTCGACGCTCTTGATGACCGCGCGGAAGCGGTCCCCGATGCTGAAATTCTCCAGCTTGGACTGCTCCTTCTTGGGCAGCCGGGCCTCGGTCTTGCCCATATCCACCACCAGGTCCGGGCCTTCGCTGCGCTTCACCGCGCAGTTGACCAGTTCCCCCACCCGTTCGGAGTACTCCTGGTAGACCGTCTCCCGCTCGGCCTCCCGCACTTTCTGGAGGATCACCTGCTTGGCGTTCTGCGCGGCGATGCGCCCCAGCGGCTCGGTGGGCTTGGGGATGCGGATCTCCGCGCCGATCTCGGCCTCGGGGTCGTGGCGGCGGGCCTCCTCCAGCGTCCACTGGTTGAGCGGGTCCTCCACGTTCTCGACCACCTGCTTGACGATGAAGACCTGGATGTTGCCGCTCGCCTCGTCGAATTCCGCCACCAGGTTCTCGCTGAGGCGATAG
The DNA here is from genome assembly GCA_016871095.1 of Acidobacteriota bacterium. Lineage (GTDB taxonomy): Bacteria > Acidobacteriota > Terriglobia > Bryobacterales > Bryobacteraceae > VFZS01. The sequence goes on along the minus strand of VFZS01000232.1, from coordinate 1,442 downwards.
TGCTTGCGGGCGGCCACCAGCATGGCGTCCTTGACGGCGTCCATGACGATGCGCGAGTCGATGCCCTTTTCCTTGCTCAGAATCTCGATGGACTGGTATATGCTTGCCAACGTGCTACCCTCTTCGCCACATTCTCAGGGGATTACCACTCGAACTTCAGGTTTGCCTTCTTGACTTGACGGAGCTCAAACCGGACCTGCCGGCCCGGGGCCGGCTCCAGCGTTACGCAACCGTCTGAGACACCCGTCAAGATGCCTTCCCAATAGCTTTGGCTCTCCACGGGCTCGGTCAGAACGACGCGGGCTTTCTTGCCCAGGCAGGCCTGGAAGTCGCTGGCGCGCTTGAGTTTGCGCTCCACTCCCGGAGAACTGACCTCCAGTCTGTACCCGCCTCCCGGCACCACGTCCTCCACGTCCAGGGTGGTTCCCACCTGCTGGGAGATCAGCTCGCAATCGGCATGGGTAACGCCCTGCGGCTTGTCGATCGAGATGCGGAGCACACGCCACCGCCCGCCGCCCAGCACCTCCACATCCACCACTTGGATGCCTTCCGAGCTGGCGGCCCGTTCGGCGATTTCCCGCACCCGGGCGATCAACGCTTCTCGCATGCCAGACCCGGCGCGCAGCCAACAAAAAAGTGGGCTTTCGCCCACTCATCTGGCTGGACGCCTGACTCAATTATAGCACCCGCCCGGCCGCGCCGCAGCACTCCCGCGGGGCTGCTATGCTAAGAGTTCGTGAGGAGACCTGAGGAATGACTGAGGACCTATCCCGTCGCCTGTTCATGGGGCGCACGGCGGGCGCTGCCCTGACCGTGGCACCCGCTCTGATACGCGCCCAGGGCGCCAACAGCAAGCTCGGCGTGGGCTTTATCGGCACCGGCAGCCGCGGCAACTACGTCATGGACATGATGTACAAAGGCTCGCCCGACCTGGTGACCGTGGCGGCGGTTTGCGACGCCTTCCAGGGGGCCCTGGCGCGCGGCAAGGACCGCGTCCAGACCACCGAGAAGAAGGACCCCAAGACCTATGCCGACTATCGCGAGCTGCTCCAGGACCCGGCCGTGGACGTCGTCTTCGTCACCACCCCCGAGCACCTGCACCACTCTATGACGATCGCGGCGCTCAGGGCCGGCAAGCACGTCTACGTCGAGAAGCCCCTGGCCCACACCATCGAGGAGGGCGCCGAGATTGTCAGGATCGCCGAGAAGGCCGCCAAAGTCGTTCAGGTCGGCACCCAGAACCGCAGCAACTCCCTCTACATCAAGGCCAAGGAGCTGGTCGCGCAGGGCCTCATCGGCGAGGTGCACTACGTCCGTGCCTTTTGGTACCGCAACAGCCTGCCTAACGACCCCGCCTGGCGCTACCCCATCGCCCCCGATCTCAGCGAGCAGACCGCCGACTGGTCCAAGTTCCTCGGCCCCGCCCGCCAGCGCCCCTTCGA
>VFZS01000231.1 GCA_016871095.1 Acidobacteriota bacterium | reverse complement strand
GGGACAGCCCGCGTGTTTCCCGCGTTTGCGCAGGAAACATGCGGGCTGTCCCCAGCGGTCCGCTATACTCGTTCATATGCGCGGGGTCAGGCTGATCCTCTGGCTGGTGGTGGGCGCGGCGGCGCTGGGCCAACCGGGCATTCCACAGGAGGAGTACCGCGCGCGCCGGGCCGAGCTGCGCCAGGCCCTGCCCGAGGGCGGGGTGGTCCTGTTCGGCCGCGCCGAAAAGCGAGACCCCGACGCGACCATGCTCGCCGTCCGCCAGGATCCCAGTTTCCTCTACCTCACCGGCTGGGAGGAGCCGGGCGCCATCCTGCTAATGTGGCCGCCCGACGGGGAAGCCTTCTTCCTGCCGCCCCGCAACGAGAGAACCGACCGCTACACCGGCCGCCAGACCACCGCCGATGAACCCCACGCCCCGGCCGTTACCGGCTTCAGCCAGGTGTTCGAAACCTCAAGCTTCGAGCCCCGGCTGCGCGAGCTGCTCGAATCGCACCCCAAGCTCTACGCGCTCGCCGGAACCCCAGCCGCGACCCGCTTGCGGGAGATGCTGCCCGGGCGCGAACCGGAGGACGCCCGCCCCGCTCTGGTCCGCCTGCGCGTGAAGAAGTCGCCGCGCGAAGTCGAGCTTATTCAGCACGCCATCGACGTCACCGTAGCCGCGCAGCGCGCCGCCTGGCGGCGGGTGCAGCCGGGCATCTTCGAGTACCAGGTGGCCGCCACTTTCACCGCTGAGGTGATGGAGCGCGGCTGCGTCGGCCCCGCGTTCGCGCCCATCGTGGCCTCCGGCCCCAACGGCATGATCCTGCACTATGGCAAGAGCGGGCGGCGCTCGGACGCCGGCGAGGTGCTGGTGCTGGACCTGGGCGCGGAGTGCTACTCCTACGGCGCGGACATCACCCGCACCGTGCCGGTCAACGGACGGTTCACCGCCCGCCAGAGAGAGCTGTACGAGATCGTGCTGGGCGCACAGAAAGCCGTGATCGCCGCCATCATGCCGGGCGTCACCCAGGGGCCCAAGCGGGACACCCCCAACAGCCTCTACAAGGTGGCTCACGACTACATCAACTCGCACGGCAAGGACCGCGCGGGCGACTCGCTCGGGAAATACCTGCCGCACGGCGTCAGCCATCACGTAGGGCTGCAAACCCACGACCCGGGCGCCGCCGATCAGCCTCTCCAGGCGGGAGCGATCATTACCGTCGAGCCGGGCATCTACATCCCCGAGGAAGGCATCGGCATACGCATCGAGGACATGGTGCTGGTGACCGAGCGGGGCGCCCGGCTGCTGACCTCCGCGCTGCCCCGCGAGCCCGGCGAGGTCGAGAAGGCTATGGCCGCCGCCGCGATTCGCCAGCCAGCCGAAGGCGGACAGCCCCGTGGCGCAGGCGGTTGCGCCTGCGGGGCCGACAGGCTGAAGCCTGTCCCACGGGCCGGATCGGCCGAGGAGCTGGCGAACCGCGACGCCAGGTAGGGTTGCCATGCGGAAACCGGATCGGCAGCGCCTCGGCTACCTGGCGGTGCTCGCCGCGAGCTTCTTGCTGGCCCTCGTGGCCGGCTGGCTCGGCACGCCCATCGACAACTACGCTTACGACTGGATGTTCCGCCACCAGCCCGCCGCGGCGTGGGAGCCGCAATCGGCGCTGCTGGTGGCCGATGAGGCCAGCCTCACTGAGCTGGGCGGCATGCGAGGGTTGCGCGGCGCGCTGGCCCGGGCGCTCGAGCACACCGCGGCGGCCGGTCCCAAGGCGGTGGCCATCGACATCGTGCTGGCTGAGGAGGGCGACGCGGCGGACGACGCGGCGCTCGAAGCGGCGCTCGCCAAGACGTCGAACCTCGCGCTGTCCTGCGAGCTGCTGCCCGGCGAGCGGTGGCAGCTCCCCATCGAGCGGTTTCGCCGCCGGGCCGCGGCGCTGGGTCACATCCACGGCGATCCCGGTCCGCTGGACGGCGTCAGCCGCGTGGCCCCGCTCGAAAAAGCCGGCGCGCGCCAGCGCTACTGGGCGCTGGCGCTGGAGGCTTTCCGGCTGAGCCAGGGCGAGGCCCAAATCGAGGAATCACCCCAGGATCTGCGCGTGGGCGCGACGCTGATTCCGGCCATCCGGGAGCACTCCCGCGCTTTGCGCATACGCTATCTGCCGCCCGCTGGCGAGGGCCTTTCCGCCGTCCCGCGCCTCACCTTCAAGCAGCTCCACGACCACCCCGGCCTGGCCGCCCGGTTCCGCGGCAAGACGGTGTTCGTGGGCATCACCGCGCAGTCGGCGGCGCGCGACCGGCTGCTGACGCCTTACTCGCACGGCTTCTACATGGCGGGCGTCGAGATCCACGCCAACGTCTTCGAGACCCTGGCGCGCGGGCGCTTCTTGGTTCCCGCGCCGGAAGCGGCGGCGGTGGCGCTATGCCTCGGGCTGGCCGCCGCGGGCGTGCTGATCTTCGTGCTGCGCGCGGGCTGGCAGGCTTACGCGCTCGCCGGCCTGCTGCTGGTCGCCGCGCACGTGCTGCCCTATGTCTTCTTCCTCCGCGACCTGGTGTTCCCCTACTTCGCGCCGGTGTCCTCGGCCTGGCTGGCCACGGTGAGCGCGGGTGCTTACCAGTTTGTGACTGTACGCCGCCGCCTGCGTCGCGCCGAGGCCGAGCGCGCGCGCTATCAGGAGGCGGTGCACTTCGTCTCCCACGAGATGCGCACCCCGCTCACCGCTATCCAGGGCTCCAGCGACCTGATGCGCCGCTACAAGCTCAGCGAGGACAAGCGCCAGGAAATCGCCGAGCGGATCAGCTCCGAGTCCCGCCGCCTGGCCCGCATGATTGAGACCTTTCTGAGCGTCGAGCGGCTCTCGGCGGGCGAGATGGAACTGAAGCAGGAGGTCTTTCCGGCCCGCGAGCTGGTCGAGGCCTGCATCGAGCGCGCCCGGCCCCTGGCCGAGCGCAAGCAGATCCGCATCGACACCGAGCCGCTGGCCGAGGCCCTGCTCACCGGCGACCGGGAGCTGATGGAGTACGCCGTCTACAACCTGCTCACCAACGCGGTGAAGTACTCCCCCCCCGAGACCCTGGTCACCGTGCGGTCGAACCGCGACGACGGCCGGCTGCGCATCTCAGTCCAGGACCAGGGCATCGGCATGGACCAGGATGAGGTGAAGAAGGTCTTCCAGAAGTTCTACCGCACCCGCCGGGCCGAAGCCTCGGGCGAGAAAGGCACCGGCATTGGGTTGTCGATCGTCGAACAGATCGTCACCCACCATGGCGGCAATATCGAAGTCACCAGCCAGCCGGAGCGCGGCTCCTGCTTTACACTGGTATTACCGGCGCAAGTTGCCTCCCGCGCCGGCTCCGAGTGAGGTCCTCTTGACGCGACTGCTGGTTGTGGAAGACGACGACGCCGTGCGAAGCACGCTGGTCACCTTTCTGGAACTGGAAGGCTACTCCGTGGACGCGGTCTCCTCGACCCACGAGGCGCTGCGGCGGCTGAACGAGACCTCCTACCCCATCGTCGTCTCCGACATCTACCTGGACGAGCGCACCGGCCTGGATGTGCTGGAGGCCGCTCGCCTGGCTGATCCGGCCTGCGCCGTCATCCTGATGACCGCGCGCGGCACCATGGAGACGGTCATGGCGGCCACCCGCGGCGGGGCCTTCGACTACATCGCCAAGCCCTTCGAGTTGGACCTCGTCCTGGAGATCATACAGCGGGCCGAGCAGGCCCAGGCCGGCGGCGGCGAGCCGGGCGTCGAGGAGGAAGAGCTTCCCGAGAGCGAGATGATCGGCAGCTCCCCGCAGATGATCGAGATCTACAAGATGGTCTCGCGGGTGGCCCCCACCGACGCCACCGTGCTGTTGGAGGGCGAAACCGGCACCGGCAAGGAGCTGGTGGCGCGCATGATCCACAACAACAGCCGCCGCTCCGCACAGGCCTTCGTGGCCGTGGACTGCGCCTCCATCGCGCCCAGCCTCATGGAGAGCGAGCTGTTTGGCGCGCTGCGCGGCTCCTATACCGGGGCCGACCGGGACCGCGTGGGCGTCTTCGAGGCGGCCCACCGCGGCACCGTCTTCCTGGACGAAATCGGCGACATCGAGCTGAACTTCCAGCTCAAGCTGCTGCGCTTCCTCCAGGAAGGAGAGGTGCGCCCCCTGGGCTCCCCCCGCGCCCGCGCCGTGGACGTGCGGGTCATCGCCGCCACCAACCACAACCTGCCCCGCATGGTCGAGGAGAAGAAGTTCCGCGAGGACCTGTGGTTCCGCCTGAACGTGGTGCGCATCACCCTGCCGCCCTTGCGTGAGCGTCAGGGCGACATCCCCCTGCTGGCGCAGTACTTCCTCAGGAAGTACAACGCGCGCTATGACCAGCAGACCCGCTTGATCGAGGCTGGGCTTCAGGCCCTGCGGGACTACACCTGGCCGGGCAACGTGCGCCAGCTCCAGCACCTCATCGAGCGGCTCACCATCCTCGCTCCGCACGGGTGCATCGACGCCGAAGCCGCGCGCGAGGCTATCGCCGCCACCGAGACCCGCGAGCACGGCGGCGAGACCCTGGCCGAAGCCGAGGCCGAGCAGATCCGCCGCGTGCTGGCCGCCACCGGCGGCAACAAGAGCCGCGCCGCCCGCCTGCTGGGCATCGAGCGCAAGACCCTCTACCGCAAGCTCGAAGCCATGGGCCTGTAGCGCCAGCTTCCGCTTGCGGGCTTCAGCCGGCGCGCGGGGCACAAGCTAAACCTTATGCTACGTGGCAAGTCAACGGCTTGCGCGTCCACGTAAGGTGAGCTTGCCCCACGGCTGTTTCGCAACCCCTTCCGCTTGCGGCGGCAACTCGGCGCCGTTGCGCCCGGCCGGCCGGGCCGATTTCGCTGGCGCTGGGGCCGGATTCCGGGCTATAATGGCAGCGTAAAGGATTCATCGCTGGGTAACTATGGTCTCATAGGACGCGCCAAAACCTTCAAGGAGGTGTCAGGCTATGTTCGACAGCCTTGATGAGCAGATGAAGCACGACGCGGCCGAACAGGGCGGCAAAGTGCAGCGCATCATTTGCTGGGCCGGCGGGTTGCTGGCGGCAATCCTGGTTCTCGGAGGGCTTTACTTCGGCGTCCAGTTGATGGAGTAGTCCATCCGGCTGACAGCGGGCCCGGCAACTCAGGGGTCGGCGGGCCCGAGACGTCTCATCAGCGCCTCTATGCGGACCGCGTAGGCCCGCTGTGGGTTGTATGTCCCCAGTTTTGAGCGCAGGCTTTTCCCCTTGTAGAGGTCGGATTGCGCCAGCCGCTCCGCCACCACGTGAATCCCCGCGCGCTCCGAGGTGAAGCACCGCCTGCCGGAGTCCCAGCCAAACAGGTTGTTGTTGCGGGCCTGCTTTCCCCCGCCGGTTTCCAGCAGGCAGATGCTGGGCAGCAACCGCCAGTCCAGCCCGTTACGGTCGGCGGCCGAAAGGAAATCCTCGGCGAGCGTAGCCGCCGGGCAGTCGGATTCCTCGAAGAATCCGGCCAGCCGGGCCAGGCGCGGATCCTCCAGGTACTCGGATTGAGTGGTGGCGCCCACGGGGCCGTTCATAGCCGGTACCGTGAGCACGGCAACCAGCAGGGCTACAGGCTTGATGGTGGGGCTCCCCATTACGTAACTGTTTGTCTTGCCTAGACTTAATGATCCCCGGCGTTCCTCAGTGAACACCCCAGGGGGCGCGATTGGCTGGGATCCTGCCCGGCCCACTCACAGCAGCATGGGTCTATTGTACCACTGGGAGGACCGGGTGGGGCCCCGTTAGGACCGAGGCCCCACCCGCGTCGCCGGGCATCCGGGCGCGGCTGGCGTCGGGGGTGCGCTCCGCGCCCGGGTGCGACGGGGGACTAACGGGCTACCTAATGCCTGTACTTCTCCGCTCCGCCTCAAGGACTGAGTGGCTTCTTCTCCTCTTCTCCGGTGAGCGCTATGGCAGTGCCTGTCGCCGCACCTGCGACTACCACGCCTACGATGATGGCCTTCGTGGTAGCAGTCATGCCGGCGGCCCCGGCTCCTGCTGCAGCAGCGCCCGGGCCGGCACCGGCCACTGCCGCGGCAGTCTCTTTGCTGCACCGCTTCATTTGAGTGACTCGGATGACCTGGGTCGCAGGTGAGAACGCCTGCGCGCCAGCCGCCAGCGTGCCGGTCACCTCGATACACTGCCCGACTTCCCGGGCCAACCCGGGACCCTGCAACTCCACTGTCACCGCGGCGGTCCGGTCTGTCAGCAGGAAGTGATCGTCGCGGCGTTCCAGCGTGCCCACAAGCTGGCTGGGGGCGCCCGCCCCGGCCGCCTGCGGCTCGAATTCCAAGGCCTTGCCCGCCGCGATGTTGGCTACTACGACGCCGGCATCGTTGGTAACCCGCAGGGGCCCCAGCAGGGCAGCCACCTGGACGCGATCTGGCCCTGTCAAGACCACCTGCGCGGACGCCTCCGGCGTCACCGCCAGGATCCTCAGGCTACGGGCCTCCATGCGGTAGGCGCCGTCGCCGGTCAATTGTCCCGCGCCACGCTCCAGCACCAGCCGGTCGCGGTACACCGTGCCGCGCGATTCCGCCGCCAGCGCCAGGCGGGCTCCGCAGCTCATCTTCAAGTCGGAGCTGGCTTGCCCGGTCTCGATGGTAGTCCCATCGAACAGCGTGCCATTGCCCCATACGGTCGAGTTGTCGATTCGGAAGCTGCCCCTGGTGACCACAACTCCGATGGCCGGGCCCGCGGCCTGGATGGTCATCAGGCAACCCACCACGATCAGTGTGATAGAGGCTTCAGTGGTTAACCTTCGCACGAAAATCCCTCCTGGGAACGCAGTGACTCGCGTCACGATGTTGTCAGTGGAATGATCGGATGGAACGCTGGGGGAAGAAGGGCGTAGGGTGAAAAGGGCATACGGCTAGGAATACAGCCTTGCTCCACGGCTTCGCGGCTTTGCCGATTCCATCTCCAGCGGCTACTCATGCGCCCACTGGCACTCTGGCGGCTGACCTTGGCGCTGGTCTCCCTGCTGGCGTTGGGCACCGCCGCCCACTGGTCCATCCGGCTGGCCCGGGCCGACCACCTGGGCCGGCAGCCCTCGCCGGAGGCCGTGCGCCGTGCCATCCAGCTTTCTCCCGGCGAGTCGCGTTACCACCGCAGGCTGGCCGCGATGGACAGCGCCCGCCGTCTATGCGCGCTCGAACGGGCGGTGGCGCTGAACCCTCGGGACTCCGCTGCGTGGATCGATCTGGGGATGGAGGCCGAAGCACGCGGCGACCTCCCGCGGGCCGAGAAGGCATTGCTGGAGGCGGCCCGTGTGGACCGCACTTCCCAGCCGCGCTGGACCCTGGCCAACTACTACTTCCGGCGGGAGATCCACGAGTCTTTCTGGCACTGGGCGCGGCAGGCCGCCGCCATGTCTTACGGGGATGTTACCGCGCTGTTTCGCCTGTGCTGGAGGACCACGCCCGACCCGGAATGGATCAGCGAACACGTGGCTGGGGACCGCGCCAATCTGCTGCGGCAGTTCCTCGACTACCTGATTTCAGGGAACCACCTCGAGGCGGCCGAGACAGTGGCGCACCGGCTGGTCAGGGTGAGCGGGCCTGATGCCGCCTCACCGCTGTTGGCCTACTGCGAGCGCCTGATCGAGAGGGGCCATCTGGAGCCCGCGGTGCGCACTTGGAACGCGCTGGCCACGCGGGGCCTGATCGGCTTGCCCCCGCTGGCGCCGGATGCCGGACGCGTGCTGACCAACGGCGATTTCTCGGCGCCTCCACTGGGACGCGGCTTCGACTGGCGCTTCCACCGCCACGAGGGCGTCTCCGTGGCGCGCACGTCGGCGTCTCCAGGCGTGCGCCTGGTCTTTTCCGGGCGGCAGCCGGAGGATTGCGAGCTGGCCGCCCAGTTCCTCCCGTTGCGCCCGGGTACGGCGTACCGCCTGAGCTACCGCTATCGCACCGCTGGCGTCCCCGCGGCTGGCGGCCTGGAATGGCGCGTTTCCGGGGTTCGCTCGGCGCCGCTGTCGAGCCCGGAGTGGCGAGACGAGTCACTGGAGTTTGTGGCGGCGGCCAGCGCTCCCCGGGGACTGTCGCTCCACTACCGGCGGGCCCCGGGCACTACCCGCATCGAGGGCACTTTGTGGGTCGCCCGGGTTCG
>VFZS01000230.1 GCA_016871095.1 Acidobacteriota bacterium | reverse complement strand
TTCGCTCAACGAGATTCGCCGCATCAGCGTGCCGATTTACGGGATGACGCGGTGGGGTGACTTGTTCACGCCGCGGCAGGGGTTGGCGCTGGCCAGCTTCGGCGAGCTCATCAGACAAGTGGCCTCCAGCGAACCAAACGAGGAATCCATCCAAACGTGTCTGGCTTTGGCGTGCAGCAGGCTCGGCGACTTCAACTCTTCAATAGCACGCTGGGCAAACCACCGGGAAGGATCGGCGGGCACTTTTGGCCGCCAGGCAATTCCGATGCTCTGGGACTTCTGTGAGACTTCCCCGTTATCTTGTTCAACCGGCGCGTTTCAGACCTCGCTCGACCTTATCCTCGCTGTCTTCGACATCGTACCGGACGGACCCGAAGTCGTTCACACCACGACGGTTGCATCCAGTGCCACAACTCATCCATTGCCGGATGATTCGGCGCAAGCCGTAATTACCGATCCCCCTTACTACGACGCGGTGCCGTACTCCCACCTTTCGGATTTCTTCTACGTCTGGCTGCGGCGGTCGATCGGGCAGCTTCATCCGGATCTGTTCCGGGGCGCGGTGGTCCCGAAAGATGAGGAGATCGTGGTGGATCGGCCGCACGAACTCAGCAACTCCACGCACGACGTAGCGTACTACGAGCGGGAGCTGACGCGGGCGTTTGCCGAAGCGCGGCGGGTGCTTCGGCCGGACGGCATCGGCACGGTGGTTTTCGCCAGCAAGACCACCAAGAGCTGGGAGGCGATCCTGAAGGCGCTGCTCGATGCCGGTTGGATCATCACGGCATCCTGGCCCATCGATACAGAGCGAGAGACACGCGTTGCAGCGATGGGCCAGGCGCGGCTGGCGTCTTCGATCCACCTGGTTTGCCGGCCGCGGGAGGATGCGGGCGGAGCGGTGGCCGAGTCGGTGGGGGACTGGCGGGACGTGCTGGGGGAGCTGCCGGAGCGCATCCACGCCTGGATGCCGCGGCTGAAGCAGGAAGGGATCGTCGGGGCGGACGCGATCTTCGCCTGCCTCGGGCCGGCGCTCGAAATCTTCAGCCGCTACTCGAGGGTGGAGAAGGCCAGCGGGGATGAGGTCGGGCTGAGGGACTATTTGCCGCACGTGTGGGCGGCGGTCTCGAAAGAGGCGCTGAGCATGGTGTTTGAGGGAGCGGACGCCTCCGGCTTCGAGGAAGACGCGCGGCTGACGGCCATGTGGCTGTGGACGCTGAGGACGTCGCCGGTGGCCGCGACCGAGGCAGGGGCGGCCGAAGAAGCGGAAGAGGACGAGGAGGAAGCTCAGCCGGGCAAGAAGCCCAAGCGCCGGGGATGGGTGCTGGAGTATGACGCGGCGCGGAAGATTGCTCAGGGTCTGGGCGCGCACCTGGAGGAACTGAAGACGGTCGTGGCAATTCACGGGGAGGAGGCGGAGCTGCTGAGCATCAACGACCGGAGCGCATACCTGTTCGGCAAGGATGAGCCGGTCAGCGTGGAGCGCCGCAAGAAGAAGGATCAGCAGCTCGACTTGCCGGGGATGGAACAGGAGACGGAAAGTGAGGATGCGGTCTGGGCGTTGAAGGTGGCCTCCCAGCCGGGCGCCACGGTGCTGGACCGGCTGCATCAGAGCATGCTGCTGTTCGGGATGGGGCGCAGCGACGCACTGAAGCGGTTGCTGGTGGAGCAGGGCGCGGGCAAAGCTCCTCAATTTTGGGTGCTGGCGCAGGCGCTGGCGGGTCTGTATCCGGCGGGGAGCCAGGAGTTGCGGTGGGTGGAGGGTGTGCTCGGGCGCAAGAAAGGCTTGGGGGTTTGAGCGATGGAGTACGTGGTTTATTGCGACGAAAGCCGGCATGACAGCGGGGCCGGGTCCGGCTTCATGGCGATTGGGAGCCTGTGGGCGCCGCGGCACCGCAAGCCCGAAATCACGAAGGCCTTGCGGCGCGTGTTTCGCAGCAACGACCTCCACGCCGAGGTGAAGTGGAGCAAAGTGAGCGCGGCCCGGCTGGAGGCGTACCAGAGGGTGGTGGATTTCTTTTTCGCGGAAGAGGCGCTGCGGTTCAGGGTTATCGTGGTGGATCAAGCGAAGTTTGACCCGGATCGCTTTCACGGCGGGGATCGCGAGCTAGGCTTCTACAAGTTCTACTATGAGCTGCTGGTCCAGTGGCTGGAGGCGGGCAACGAGTACTTGATCCTGCTGGATTTCAAGCAGAACCAGAGCGCGGACCGGTACCGGGACCTGCGGGCCGTGCTGACTCGGAAATTGAAGGGCGAAGCGAAGATCCTGGACCTAACGGTGATCGACTCGAGGGAGACGCCGCTGGCGCAACTCTGCGATGTGCTCACCGGGGCAGTGGCTTCGGCGTGGTGCGGGGATGTTCGGGCCGGAAGCGCGAAGGCGCGGTTGTGCGGGAATATCGCCAGGCATCGGGGGACGCCGCACATGAAGTTCGCCTCGGCGAGCCCGGCGATATCGAAGTTCAACGTGTTCAAGATTGAGATGCAGTGAGGATTCACTCCCTTGGATTCGGCGCTCAGTCGTTTGCTGCTGGACCTGTCGGGCCTCAGCGGCGATCAGATTGAAGACCTCGGGCGGCGGAAATACGCGGAGCTCTACTTGAGTCAAGGCAAGGAGTACGGGGTTCACCGCACCCACGATGGGGAGATTGTCTTCTTCTGGGAAAACCGGTTTGACCACGCGTTCTTCACGACATCGGACCGGCGATGCCATCAAGATCGGAAGGACATCATCGACCCGGAGCGCGTCGCGAGGGTCGGCTGGATTGGTCCCTTGCTCCGCGGAGAGATCCCCGGTTCGGCGTGCTGGACCATCGACCAGCAGGACCCGGGCCAGCGGAACCCAAAACGGCTCTACCTGATCGATTCAGAGCGCTATGTGATCTGGCTGAAGCGAAGGAACGCCGGAGGCTGGGCTTTTTCGTCGGCGTACACCGCGCTATACACGGAACTCCACAACTACACAAGGTACGGGAGGAGGCTGTGCAGGTTCTAAGAAGAATGCCCCGTGATCATCGGGCTCACGGGACCAGAAGCCTCATCCGCCGCCATAAGGCGTGGAGCAGCTGCTGGCTTGCGCCAGCATCACTTTCATTTTACCTGAAGTATTGGCGTTTTGGTCAACTTTTTGTAAGGGGTTGAGAATCATGGCCTTACTCAAACCATGGTACAGGGTCGTGACGCCGCGGGAGGACCTGCGGAACGGCCGGCCGCTGGACGCCGCGGAATTCGCGGTACACCTGGATCAGGTGCGCGACGGGCGCGCCCCGGAGGACTACAAAGACCCGCCACGGTTCTTCGAGAGGACGTACCTGACGGGAGGACTGATCGGGTTTGCGGCGGAGGTGCTGCGGAGGCTGGCTGGGGAGAGAACCGAGACCTCCGCGGTGTTCAACCTGGCCACGCAGTTCGGCGGAGGGAAGACCCACGCGCTGACGTTGCTGTATCACCTGGCGCGGGCGGGAGTCGAGGCAGCCGGGTTCCCCGGTGTGCGCAGCATCCTGGAACGGGCCGGGCTCAAGGGAGTTCCGCAGGCCGCGACGGCGGTGTTCGTGGGAACGGAGTTCGATTCGATGACCGGGCGGGGAGGCCAGGACGGAACACCGCGGAGAAGGACGCCGTGGGGTGAGATCGCGTGGCAATTGGGAGGGGCAGAGGCTTTCGGGGCCATCGAAGAGCACGAGCGCGAGTTCATCGAGCCCAAGGGGGACGTGATCCGGTCGTTTCTGCCCCGCGATCGGCCGTGCCTGATCCTGATGGACGAGATCATCAACTACGTCAGCACGTACCGGAGCAAGGGGCATCACAACCGGCTGTACAACTTCATACAGTCGTTGTCGGAGACCGCCCGCGGGCAGGACGGGGTGGTGCTGGTGGTGTCGATCCCGGCTTCGGAGCTGGAGTATACGTCCGAGGACGAGGGCGATGAGCAGCGGTTCAAGAAGATGCTGGACCGGCTGGGGAAGGCCGTGATCATGGCGGCGGAATCGGAGACCTCGGAGATCATCCGGCGGCGGCTGTTCGAGTGGGGACGGATGCCGGAGGATGGCAGGAGGACGGTGGGCGAGTTTGCGGATTGGGTTGTGGAACACCGGCAGCAGGCGCCGAACTGGTTCCCGATCGATAACGCACGGGAGGCGTTCGGCTCGACGTACCCGTTCCACCCGATGGTGCTGTCGGTATTCGAGCGAAAGTGGCGCGGGTTGCCGCGTTTCCAGCAGACCCGCGGGATTCTGCGTCTGCTGGCGCTATGGGTGTCCCGGGCGTACCAGGAGGGTTTCCAGGGCGCGCACCGGGATGCCCTGATTGGGTTGGGGACGGCGCCGCTGGACGATCCGAGGTTCCGGGCGGCGGTTTTCGAGCAGCTTGGGGAGGGGCGGCTGGAGGGGGCGGTCAGCACCGACATTTGTGGCAGGAAGGACTCCCACGCGGTGCGGCTGGATAAGGAAGCGGTGGATTCCATCAAGAAGGCCCGGCTGCACCGCAAGGTGGCGGCGGCGATTTTCTTCGAGTCGAACGGCGGGCAACTCCGGGCCGAGGCCACCGTTCCGGAGATCCGGCTGGCGGTGGGGGAGCCGGAACTCGACGTGGGTAACGTGGAGACGGCGCTGGAGGCGCTCACGGATGCCTGCTACTACCTGACGGTGGACCGGAACCACTACCGGTTCAGCTTCAAGGAGAATCTGAACAAGCGGTTTGCGGACCGGCGAGCGAATGTGGAGGCCGGGAAGATCCATGAACTGGTGCGGGAGGAGATTCGGAGGGTCTTCACGGCGGGACCGGTGGTGGAGCGGTGCTGGTTTCCGGAGAGGAGCTCACAGGTTCCACATCTGCCGGCGCTGACGCTGGTGATCCTGGCTCCGGAACACGGGATGGGGGATGAGTCGAAGACACTCCAACTCATAGAGGGGATGACACGGGAGTACGGCTCATCGTCGCGGACGTTCAAGAGCGCGCTGATCTGGTGCGTGGCAGACGGGGGCGCAGGGTTGCAGGAAGAGGCGCGGAAGGTTCTGGCGTGGGATGCGATCCGCGAGGAGCAGGACGAGTTGCGCCTGGACGACGAGCAGCGGCGGCAAGTGGGCGAGAGCCTGAAGAAGGCGCAGCGGGACCTGAAGGAATGCGTCTGGCGCAGCTACCGGCATGTGGCGCTGCTCGGCAAGAACAACCAGATGCGGCAGGTGGATCTGGGGCTGGTTCACTCGAGTGCGGCGGGGAGCCTGGTGGGCCTGATCGTGGACCGGCTGCGCAAGGAGGGGGATATCGACGATGGCATCAGCCCGGCGTTCCTGGCGAAGCACTGGCCATCGGTGACCGAGTGGAGCATGAAGGCAGTGCGGGACGCGGCGTTCGCCTCACCGGTGTTTCCGCGGTTGCTGGATGCCGAGGTGATCAAGGACACCATCGTGCGCGGCGTGGGGAACGGAAACCTGGGGTATGTGGGAAAGATCGCGAGCGGGGAGTACGATCCGTTCTGTTACCGAACCAGCCTGACCCGCGCTGACGTGGAGTTCTCCGACGACATGTTCGTCATCACCAAAGAGACGGCGGAGGCATACCTGAAGTCCCGCCCTGCGCCCTCCGAGGTGGTCCCGAACGCGCCGGTGGCGGCGGCTCCCGAGAGTCCGCAACCCGCCCGGGGCGAGTTCGTTCTCACTGCGCCTCCCGCGCCAGCGGCGCCGAGGCACATGAAGTGGTCCGGTGAGGTGTCCTCGCAGAAGTGGATGAACTTCTACACGAAGGTCCTGGCCCGCTTCGCCACTGGTCCGGGAATGCGACTGTATGTCCAACTCGATATCGACCAGCAAGAGGGAATTTCGAGGCAGAAGATCGAGGAGACGAGGGTGGCTCTGCGGGAGTTGGGGCTAGGAAGCGACGTGGAGCTGGGCTGAAGAAAGAGAAGGCTGACGGACCTGCCGAGCCGCATGCTAGCAGCCGGGGCAGGTGCAGCTCGGGCAGGCCGAGCCGCCTTCCACCACCAGATACAGCGCGTTGCTGGTGATGCCGCGGTTGACCACCAGCGGGACGGTTGTGCCGGCGGGCACGTCCGGCGGCACCGCCACGTTGAGCTGCCACAGGCCGATCCAGCCCGGGGCCAGTCCGCTGAAGAGCACCGGAGCGGACTTGTAGCCGATGAACACATCGGGATTCACCGGCGTCACAGGGAGCGGGCGTGCCGGAGCCGGCGTCCCGTCGGCCACCGCCGGGGCGACCTCGCCCTGGCCGGTAGCGTAGACGGTCAGCGTCTGACCGGCGCGCACCCGATTGAGGCGGCCGTCCGGCGCCACCGCCGCGAACACCCCGGGGGCCACGGGAATGACGGTGACCGAACCCCGGGCCACCGCCTTGCCGCCCACCCGGACCTCGGCCACGTGCTGGCCGGTGTCAACGCTCGAGGGCAGTTGCAGGTTGACCTGCGTGGGGGAGACGTACAGCAGCGGAGCGGCGACTGGGGGCGTGCCGATCATCACCTCGACCTCGCCCAGCTTTCGCGGCAGCGGGGCGCCGGGGGAGGCCGCAGCCGGGGCGCCCGCGAAGTCGCCGAACAGGCTTGCCAACGAGCCCGGCGCCATCGGCATGCCCGCGCTGAAGCCCGCGGCGTTGACCGCCGCCAGTTGCGCCACCGGCTCCATCAGCCATACTTCCGTGGCCTGCGGCAAGGTGGTCCGGCTGACCACCGCCGACGCCGGCTTGTAGCGGAACTCGCCAAAGGGCTGGACCACGGCGGGAAAGCTGACCAACTGCGCCGGACCGCCCAGCGCCGTGCGGTAGTGCATCAGGATGGCCACACGGGGTTTCAGTTGGGTCACCAGAGCCGCCGCCTGCGCCGCGTCGATCGTATAGAAGCCGCCTGCCGGGACGATCATCACATCCAGATTCTTCAGGTCCGCCGCCTGCTCATCCGTCAGTTGGGCTTGCCCGTGATCGCCCAAGTGGGCCAAGCTGAGGCCGCCCTGGCTCCACCGGATGATAGTGTTGGGGCCGCGCTGCAATCCTCTCTGGTTGTCGTGGAAACCAGGGATTAGCACGAAGGACATGCCCGCGGCCGTGGTTTCCTGCCGCGTAGTGATGGGACGTCCATCCACCACGGCGGGCGTGCCCTTGAGGCCCGCAACGTTGTTATGGTCGCCGTGGTTGTGGGACACCGTGACCACGTCCGCCGGCTGCGTGGGCAAATAGTAGCCGAAGTTCGCGGGGGGCGGGTCGGCCACCACCACCGGCCCCTTGTCCAGGGTTTCGATCACGAAACAGGACTGCCCCACGAAGGTGATGCGGACATTCTGCGCGGCGGCGCAGAGCGTGAGCACCAGCAAGGCAATGACCGAACGTCGCAACATAGACCGGAAGCTCCTGGATTAAAACTCCCAAATCGGGAGGCCGCAAGTCAACAGCTCAGGCGGGGCACGCTCCCCCAGCTTCCGCCGGAGGCCCAGTGGAATAGTCAGTGTTGCCTGCTGCCCCGTCTCGCCACGACAGGCCTGGAGGCCTATTCTACCGCGGTGCGCGACAAATTGCTCAGGCAGCCGGACGGAAGACTTCCGGCTGCTTGGCCAGCTCCCAGCCCAGATGGTTGATGTACAGCAGCAGGGCCTCGTCGGGATGCTGGTCGTGGAATTTCTCCCAGACCCGCTGCGGCCAGCCCTCGGTGAGCCAGGATGAGGCGTCCAGGTTCTTGTCAAAGAAGCCGTTCTGGTTGGGGACGCCCAGGAAGTCCAGGATGGCCTGGATCATGTCCAGGTGGGAAACCAGCACGGCCTGGGCCAGCTCCTTGGCCAGGTCTTCCTCGCCGCCGGCCAGCCGGGTCCACAGCCGCGGCGCGACCCGGCGCAGGTTCTCGGTGTTGATCCTGGGCAGGTGGGTGCGCGTCTTGAGACCCTCGTACACCTGGTAGGTGCGAAGCTTGCCGATCGAAATGCGGCGCACCAGCCGCGCGAAACCCTCCTCGCCCAGCACCAGAAAAGCCTCGGAAAGCTGCATCATGGTCAGGGTAACACAGCGCGGCATAGCCGCAACCAAAGCCCTGCTGGCGGTTCCGTGGGGCGAACCTCCAGGTTTGCGAGCTGGTTTTCCAACCAGCTTTGGGCCGCGCCCGGAGCCCGCGGCAGGTAAGCCGGCAAGGATGCCGGC
>VFZS01000229.1 GCA_016871095.1 Acidobacteriota bacterium | reverse complement strand
GTCCCCTTCGACATCCAGCGCATCTTCTACCTCTACGACGTGCCCACCGCCGAGTCGCGCGGCGCCCATGCCCACAGGACGCTCGAGCAGGTGCTCATCTGCCTGGCGGGCAGCATCGACGCCGTGCTGGACGACGGCTCCGAGCAGCGCACCGTCCATCTCAACCGCCCCTGGCTGGGCCTCTACATCCCGCCCATGATCTGGGCCGCGGAGAGCAACTTCGACCCCGGCTCCGTCTGCCTGGTGCTGGCCTCGGCCTGCTACGACGAGTCTGACTACCACCGCGACTACGAGGCCTTCCTGGCCGCCAAGCTACAATCCAGGTAGAGCGATGCGACGCGCGCTCCTCATCACCGCGTTGGCCGTGTGGGCCCGCGCCCAGGACCCGGCGGCGCTGGAGTACACCGGCCAGCCGCTGCGCCTGCCGTTCCACTGCACCGAGGAAGACATCCGCACGTTCGGGCTGACGTGTCCGCCGCAACATCCCTGTCCCGTCTACCTGGAACTGGCCGATGTCGAGCCGGTGGGCAACCGCGTCTTCGTAGTGGGCAACCTGCACACCGAGGCGGTGACCCTGGCTTCCGTGCTGCTGGCGGCGAGCGACGGCGGCCGCACCTGGCACGAGCCGCACGAGCGGCTACGCTCCGCCGGGCTGGATCAGATCCAGTTCCTGGACTTCGAGGCGGGCTGGGTGGCCGGTCAGTACCTGCATGCCATCCCGCGCGATCCCTTCCTGCTGCTGACCACCGACGGCGGAAAGAACTGGCGCCTGCGCCCGGTATCGAGCGAGGGCCGCGTGGGCGCCATCGACAGCTTCCATTTCGACTCCCGCGCCCACGGCGTGCTGCTGCTGGACCGCCGCATGGCCGGCGAAGCCACTGCCCGCTTCGAGATGTGGGAGTCGCAGACCGGGGGCGAGAGCTGGATGATCCGCGAGGTCAGCGACCGTCCCATTCCCGCCCCGCATAAGACAGCGCGCACGCCCGAGACGGGCTGGCGCGTGCGGGCGGACGCGACCTCTTACCGCATCGAGAAGCGCATGGGCGAACGCTGGGAGACCGTGGCCGCCTTCCTCACCCGGGTCGGGGAATGCCGCGCCCCGGAGGTAGTCGTGGCCCCTGAGCCACCCGTCCCTTCGACGCCGCCGGAGCCTCCCGAACCGGACGCCCCTCCCGCGCCCCGCAAACCACCCACTCTGAAGCGCCCCTTCTGAGCGCTCCGTGCCTTCGTCACGGCGGGAAGTTGAAGGTGACCACCGCCAGCCCGCCGTCCCGCACCTCGACGCTCCGCTCCAGCCGGCGGCCGTCGCGAGTCACTATCAGCAGGCGTTTGCCCGCCGGCAGGATCAGCGTGGCGGGCGTCCTCTCGGAGCGCGTTTGGCCGTCCACTACGATGACGGCGCCTGGCGGATCGCTCTCGATGCGTACCCGGCCCGTGGCTGCGGTCAGGTTGACGAACAACTCCATGGGCTGCGCGGTGACCTCGAAGATGCGGTTCTCGCGCCGGTACCCCTCCAGTGTGACTCGCAAGGTGTGCCTTCCGGGCAACATGCGTAACGAACAGGGGGAGGTGCAAGCCTGGGCCGGGTTGGCATCCGGGACGACCTGGGCGCCCGGCGGGCTGGTAACCACCAGTATGGGCTGTTCAACTGGAGGCGGCGGCGGCTTCCGGGGCGGTGGTGAAGCCGGAGGAGGCTTGGCGAGGGGCGGCTCCGCCGCGGGCTTCACTTCTTCCGCGGGCTTGACCTCCTCCGGCGGCGGCATGACGGCTTCCGTGGCGGGTTTGACCGCCTCCGGCGGCGGTTGGGCTGTCTCCGTCGCCGGTCTTTCAGTCCCTGGCGGCGGCTGCACCGGGACAGTCGTCGGCGCAGTCTCCCCTGGGGTGGGCTGTACCGGTGGTGTGCCCTCCGGCGCCGACGGTGGCATCGGGCTGGGCCTCGCCGGGGAGGCGGGCGCCGCAGCCGGAGCCGTGACCGCCTGCTGCGGCGATTCGCTCGTCAGCCAGGCGCGGGCGCCCCAGAACACCAACGTGCCCGTGGCCAAGCCCGCCAGCATCGCCCACAGCACACCCCACAGCAGACGGCGCCTGGCTTCCTCCGGGATGGGCTCCGGCGCCCGCGGCTTGGGGGCCTCCGCTACCTCGGGCTTCTGACCCAGCGCCAGCCCCGGCCGCGGCGTCACCACCGCGGTGGGCAGGTTCTGGCTGGCCCCGTGCGGCAGCGCCTGCCAGTCTTTCTTGGTGTTGAGGGCCGCTTCCAGCGCGGCCACGAATTCGGCGCAGCTCGCGTACCGCTCCGCCGGCTCCTTGGAAAGCGCCTTGGCCAGCACCACTCCGGCGGCCCAGCTCAGCGCCGGGTTGATCTGGTGCGGCGGCGGCGGAATCTCGGAGACTATCTTGTAGAGCACCGTAGTGAGCTGGTCTCCGGCGAAGGGCTTCTCGCCGGTCAGCAGCTCGTAGGCGATCACCGCCAGCGAGAACTGGTCCGCGCGCCCGTCCACCTCGCGTCCCTGGATCTGCTCCGGCGACATGTAGTTGGGCGTGCCGACGACCGTGCCCGCCTGGGTGCGGTGCTGCGAGGTGGTGATCTTGGCCACGCCGAAATCGGTGACCTTGGCCGACCCGCCCTCGCCCAGCATCAGGTTGGCGGGCTTGATGTCGCGGTGGACGATGCCCTTGGAGTGGGCGTAGTCCAGCGCCGCCGCGGTCTGCCGCAGCACGCCGAGGATGGTCGCCGGGGGTGGCGGCTCGCCCATCATCACGCGGTCCAGGCTGACGCCGCTGACGAACTCCATGGCGATGTAGGCGGTGTCGCCCTCCTGGCCCACGTCGTAGACCGCCACGATACCGGGGTGCGACAGGATGCCCGCCGCGCGGGCTTCCCGCATAAGACGCTCCCGCAGCCGCTCCCGCTCCAGCGGGTCCGCCAGGCGGATGGTCTTCACCGCCAGCGGCCGTCCGATGGCCGGATCCAGGGCGCGATACACCACGCCCATGGCGCCGCGCCCAAGCTCGCCCAGAATCTGGTATCGACCAAGCTGCTGCATCAGGCCGCGGTGTCATTGTAGCGCAGGGCGGCCCCCCGGCCACAAGGCCCGAGCCGGGGACAGACGGAAGCGTCCCCGGCCATGGTATATTTATTCATGGAAGTGAATATTCAATCAATGCCCGCGCGCGCCGCCATCGTCGGGTTCCGAGGGTACGCCGGGGCCGAGCTTGTGCGCCTGCTGGCGCGCCATCCCCGCGCCACGCCCTGGCTGCTGGACGACCTCCCGGAGGCCGGGGAGCGCCCGCAGCCGCCGGCGTGCGGTGCGCCCCGGCGGTGGCCCGCCACCCCAGAGGCGGTCAGGCAGGAGGAGCTGGCGGTGGTCTTTCTGGCCACGCCGGCGGAGGTCTCCATGGAGCGGGCGCCCGGGTTGCTCGAGGCCGGCGCTGTGGTCATCGACCTGAGCGGGGCCTTCCGGCTGCGCACGCCGGAGAACTACACGCGTTGGTACAAAGAGTCGCACACCCAGCCCCGGCTGCTGGCGGAGGCCGTCTACGGACTTCCGGAGCTTTCCCGGGAGCGCCTGGGCGGGGCGCGGCTGATTTCCAATCCGGGATGCTACCCCACCGCGGCCAGCCTGGCCATCCAGCCCCTCATTCAGGCGGGCGTGGTGGACCGCGGTTGCGGGATCGTCTGTAACGCGGCCTCCGGTGTCAGCGGCGCGGGACGAAAGCCCAGCCCCAAGACCAGTTTCTGCGAGGTCGCCGAAAACTACTCCTGCTACTCGATACTGGATCACCGCCACGTGCCCGAAGTGCTTATGAACTGCGGCCTGGAGGAGGGCGAGTTCAGTTTCACCGCGCACCTGCTCCCGCTGGACCGCGGCATCCTGGAGACCATCTACTTCCGCGCCCGCGGGCTGGCCAGCGCCCAGGACCTGATGCGGGTTTACGAAGCGCGCTACCAGGGCGAGCCGTTCATCCGGCTCTACCCGGCGGGCCAGGTGCCCGACCTGAGGGCCGTCCAGCGCACCAACTGCTGCGATCTGGGGGCCCGGCTGGACCCCGCTAGCGGGCGGGCGGTGGTCGTGGCGGCCATCGACAACCTGGTGAAAGGGGCGGCCGGGCAGGCGGTGCAGAACATGAACCTGGCGCTGGGATTCGAGGAGACGGAGGGCCTGCGGTGAAGGCGCTGGTGAAGATCGGCGGCACGCTGCTGGAGACCGAGGAGTCCCGCCGGCGGCTGGTGGGCGAGCTGGCCGCAGCGGCGCGGCAAGGTCTGGATCTGGCGGTGGTGCACGGCGGCGGCAAACAAATGACGCGATTCCTGGCCGAACGGGGCGTCGAGAGCCGCTTCGTGGGCGGGCTGCGGGTGACCACGCCGGAAACGCTGGACGCGGTGGTCAAGGTGGTGGCAGGCAGTGTGAACCAGGAGCTGGTAGCGGCGTTCGTCAAGGCCGGCGCGCCGGCCGTGGGCGTGTCGGGCGTGGACGCCTGCCTGGTGGAGGCCGAGCCGATGGACCCGGCGCTGGGCGCCGTGGGCCGTCCCGTGCGCTCGAATCCCGGGCTGCTGGATGTATTGACCGAGGCGGGCTACCTGCCGGTTGTGGCCTGCATAGCGGGCGACCGCCAGGGCCGCATCTACAACGTCAACGCGGACCAGATGGCGGCGGCCTGCGCGGCCGGCTTTCGGGCCGACCGGCTGCTCTTCCTGACGGATGTGGAGGGTGTGCTGGACGGCGACGGTGGAGTGCTGGCCGAGTTGACCCCGTCGCGCTGCCGCGAGCTGATCGCCGGGGGCGTGGCCACTGGCGGGATGCAGGCCAAGCTGAACGCAGCCCTGGAAGCGCTGCAACAGGGGGTGACAGAGGTGGACATCGCCCCCGGCGCGCAGCCCGGGGTGATTGGCCGGTGGCTGTCGGGCGAGCCGGTCGGCACGCGGCTGCTCGAGGAGGCTCCCCCTGCCTGAAGCCGCCATCGCGTCGGCCGAGGAGGGCGCCGTGTCCGCCCCGCTCGAGTTGCGCAAGGCCGCCATGGCGGACCTCCCCGTCCTGCTGCGGCTCATCAACAGCAACGCCGACCAGGGGCTGATGCTGCCGCGCACCGAGTTCGAGCTGGCCGAACACCTCCGGGACTTCACCGTGGCCTGTGCCGAAGGGGAGGTGGTGGGTTGCTGCGCGCTGCACTTCTACACCCCTACGATGGGGGAAATCCGCTCCCTGGCGGTGGATCCGGCCCGTCGGCGCAAGGGGGCGGGCCGCATGTTAGTGGAAACGCTGGTCGAGGAGGCCCGGAGCGCGGGGCTGCGCGCCGTCTTCGCCTTCACCTACATCCCCGGATTCTTCGGCAGGCTGGGGTTCCAGGAGATCGCCCGGGAGGCCCTGCCGCTGAAGGTGTGGCGGGATTGCCTGGGCTGCCGGAAGTACGACTGCTGCGACGAAATCGCGGTGGTGAAGCCGCTGAACGGCCCCGAGGTGGGTCCGGGAGCTGGTGAAGAGGCGGCCCGGGCCGGCCTAGTGCTTCCCACCGCCCGCCCCGGGTGAGGGGCGGCGCTTGACCTGGGTCTGGGGAATTTTTTTTCGGAGAAGCAGTTCCTTTTTGTCCCAGGTTCGGTATATAATCTGACTCAGGCGCTAGCGCCGGAGGTATCAGCATGCGCGCACTGGCCGTCGAGACTAAAGAATCGACGGGTAAAGTCTTATGTTGCGCCATCTTTCGCCCTGGTGGACGTAAGCTGTTATCGCGAGGGCACGTCCTCAGCGACGAGGATGTGCGTCTGCTGGAGGGCGAAGGCCTGGCGGAGGTCTGGGTCACCGCGCTGGAGGACGGCGAGGTCGGAGAGGATGAAGCCGTCCTGGAGCTGGCCGGGCGGATCGGCTGCGGCTCCCTCGAGGTGCGGCTGGCCGCGGGGGGGAGAGCAAACCTGCTGGCCACCGAAGATGCCTGCGTGCTGGTGGACGAGGCGTTGCTGCGGCAGATAAATGCCGGGACGACCGCCGTGGTAGCCACGGTTGGCAACTTCTCCCACGCCAGTCTGGGGCAGCGCATCGCCACGGTGAAGAGCGTGCCCTTCGCGGTGCCCCGCCGCGAACTGGAACTGGTGCTGGCCAGGCTGCGGGAGCGCGGGCCGGTCCTGCAATCCCGGCCTCTGCGGAATCCGGCGGTGGGGGTGCTGTATTCCGATCCCATCACCGGAGAGCGGGCCAAGCAGTTGTTCGAGAGCGTGATGCGGCAGCGCCTGGAGCGTTTCGGGGTGCGGGCGAGTTTCGCGCTGGCAGTCACCGAAGAGGAGCATGGGGTAGCCCGCGGGCTGGAATACCTGTTGCGCAGCCGACCCTCCACCATCCTGGTGGCATCCACGACGGCCCCGGCGGGACCGGATGACGTGGTGGGCAGAGCGCTCGCGCGCATCGGCGGCTCGCTGGAGCGGTACATGGCCCCGGTCGAGCCAGGCAACCTGCTGCTGCTGGCTTACAAGGGTGAGACCCCCATCCTTTCTGCTCCGGGCTGCTTCCGCTCCGCCAAGACCAACGTGGTGGACCTGCTGCTGCCTCCCCTGCTGGCGCGCTACCGCGTCTCGGGATGCGAAGTGGCCGCCCTGGGCATGGGCGGGCTGCTGGGTTAGTTGCGCCGCTTCAGCGTCGGGCGCTCTTCTTCGTCGGCTTTCTCAGCGGGTTTGTCCGAACCGGACTCCCCGATCGGCCCGGTGCCCGGCTTGCGCCGCAGCGTGGGACGGCTGGGATCCTTCTCCTCGGGCTTGCGCCGGTTGGCCATCGCCACCAGGCGGCCCTTGACCGTGTCGAACTCCGAGGTGCTCACCACGTACTCGGGCTTGGCCTTCAGGTACTCCTGAATGTTCTTCTGCGACCGCCGGATCCGGTCGTCAGTCATGGGGTGCGTCGAGAACACCTTCGACACGGTGCCCGGCTTCTTCTTCTCCATGGTCTGGATCTTCTCGAAGAAGTCAACGAACGCGGTGGGATCGTAGCCCGATTTGTACATGTACTGCAAGCCTAGGTCGTCCGCCTCTTCCTCAAAGGCGCGCGAGAACTTCAGGAAGCTCACCGGGATCAGCACGCTGGCCGCCTGCCGGACGCCGTAGCCGGTCCAGCCGCCCATGAAGATCAGGGGGATCGACAGGTAGTTGGCCAGAGTGGCCCGCGAGGCCTGGCGCGTGCCGTGCCGGGCCGCCACGTGGGCGATTTCATGAGCCATCACCCCGGCCAGCTCGGCCTCCGACTCGGCCCGGGCGATCAAGCCCGCGTTCACGAAGAAGAAGCCGCCGGGCAAGGCGAAGGCGTTGACCTCGTCGCTGTCGATCACCTTGATGGTGAAGGGCACCTTGGCGTCGGAGTTGCGGACCAGGTTCTGGCCGATGCGGTTTACGTACTCGGAGATGATGGGATCGTCCACGATCTTGGCCTGGCGCTCGACCTCTTGCGCCAGTTCTTTGCCGATGGCGATTTCCTTCTCCAGCGAGTAGATGTTGATGCCCCGGCCGACGTCCCGGTTGCCGATCTGCTCGGGGTCCTTGTCGCCGGGCTTCTTCTTGTCGGCGGCCAGCAGAGCCGGCGAAGCCGCCCACAGCAGGGCCAGCGCGGCCGCCAGAACGGATTTCATCGTTCGCCTCATGGGCTGCCTCCTCAGATGCCTAGAGGGTCCTACCTCCATTATAGATGCCGGGGCAACCGGCACGGTCACCGCCCCTCACTGGGTTTAACGTATATTCAGGCTTATGGGTTGCGCTCCAACCGCCTTCGCCCCGCTCTGGGCCGCTTACCGGGATCAGTTCCCCGTCACCGAGAACCTGGTCTACCTCCACCATGCCGGGGTCGCTCCCCTGGTGAAGGTGGCCGCCGATGCCATGAAGCAGTTGGCCGATGACGCGCTCCGCTTCGGCTCCTTGCATTACGACCAGTGGCTGGCCACTTACGAGGGCGTTCGCGAGGCGGCGGCGCGGCTGATGGCCGCTACGCCCCAGGAGATCGCCATCGTCAAGAACACCTCCGAAGGCATCGCTACGGTGGCCCTGGGCCTGGACTGGCGTCCAGGTGACCGCATGGTCGGCTTTGTCGAGGAATTCCCCGCCAACTTCTTTCCCTGGAAGCGCTTGGAGGAAAAAGGGATCCGGGTGGAGTGGCTGTCGGTTTACGACCCTCTCGATCGGGTCGAGGAAGCCTGCCGGGG
>VFZS01000228.1 GCA_016871095.1 Acidobacteriota bacterium | reverse complement strand
CCGTTGGATGGTCCCGCGCCCGCGCTCATCTGCTGCGATTCTACCATCCCAGTCCCGTGACCGCTTCATCCGGCGCCTTACGGGTGGCTCAGGGAGGCAACCCACACGGGCATACGCAGGAACGGGTGCGAGCTCTGCCAGGCGGTCACGGGACCAGCGTGCTACGCTGAAAAAACACCCTTTTCTTATGAGCGAGGTCATTGTCACTCTACCCGACGGCAGCCAGCGACCCGTGGCCGCCGGCAGCACGCCCCTGGAGGTGGCGCGCGCCATTAGTCCCCGGCTGGCTCAGGAGGCCGTGGCGGCCCGGCTCGACGGCGCGCTGGCGGACCTGACCGCGTCCATCACCGCGGACACCGCCCTGGAGATCCTCACCCCCAAAGATCCCGAGGCCCTCGAAGTGTACCGTCACTCCAGCGCCCACCTGCTGGCCGCAGCGGTGCTGGAGCTGTTTCCCGAGACTAAGCTCGGCATCGGTCCCGCCGTCGACAATGGCTTCTACTACGATTTCTACCGCGACACGCCCTTCACTGCGGAAGACCTCGAGAAGATCGAGGCCAAGATGCGCGAGCTGCAAGCCCGGGATCTGCCCTTCCAGCGCCGCACCGTTCCCAAAGCCGAGGGTCTGGCTCGCTACGCCGCCATGGGCGAGGACTTGAAGTGCGAGTTGATCGACGAGAAGGCCGGCGAAACCTTCTCCGAGTACGCGCTGGGGCCGCGCTTCGTGGATTTCTGTCGCGGGCCGCATCTGGCCTCGACCGGCAGAATCAAGGCCTTCAAGCTGCTCTCCGTGGCGGGGGCCTACTGGAAGGGCGACGAGCGCAACCGCCAGGGCCAGCGCGTCTACGGCACGTCGTTCTTCACGCAGAAGGAGCTGGACCAACACCTTCAGCAGCTCGAGGAGGCCAAGAAGCGCGACCACCGCAAGCTCGGCCAGGAGCTGGACCTGTTCAGCATCCAGGAGCTGGCCGGACCGGGCCTGGCCTTCTTCCACCCCAAGGGCGCCACCGTCCGCCGCCTGATGGAGGACTGGATGCGCGACCAGTACGTGGCGCGCGGTTACTCGCTGGTCTACACCCCGCACGTGGCCCGCGCCGGCCTGTGGAAGACCTCGGGGCACTACGACTTCTACGCTGACAACATGTTCGCGCGCATGGAGCTGGAGGACGCCGAATACCAGCTCAAGCCCATGAACTGCCCCTTCCACATCCTGATTTACCAGGACCGCCTGCGCAGTTACCGCGACCTGCCCATCCGCCTGGGCGAGCTGGGCACGGTCTACCGCTACGAGCGCAGCGGCGTGATGCACGGGCTGTTCCGCGTCCGCGGTTTCACTCAGGACGACGCGCACGTATTCTGCACCCCCGGCCAGATCGAGGACGAGGTGGTCTACTGCCTCGAGTTCGCCCTGGCCGTGCTCGACACCTTCGGCTTCGAGCGCTACGAAGCTGAGCTGTCCACCTGGGATGGCGGCGCCAGTGGCAAGTACGACGGCGCGCCGGAGGAGTGGGCCCTCGCCGAAGCCGCCCTGAAGAACGCCAGCCGGCGGCTGGAGATGAAGGTCCAGCTCATGCCCGACGAGGCCGCGTTTTACGGCCCCAAGATCGACGTCAAGCTGGTGGACGCCATCGGGCGGCTGTGGCAGTTGTCCACGATCCAGTTCGACTTCACCCTGCCGCGGCGCTTCGGCCTCGAATACATCGCCGAGGACGGCAAGGCACACCGCCCGCTGATGGTGCACCGCGCGCTGTTCGGCTCGCTGGAGCGCTTCTTTGGCATTCTGGTCGAGCACTATGCCGGCGCTTTCCCGGTGTGGCTGGCGCCCATCCAGGCCATCGTGCTGCCCATTACCGACAAGCAGCTCGCCTACGCCCGCCAGGTGCACGAGCGGTTGAAGGCGGCCGGTCTGCGCGCCACCGTGGACGACCGCCCGGAGAAAGTCAACCTGAAGATACGCGAGGCGCAGCTCCAGAAGATTCCCTACATGCTGGTGGTGGGCGGGCGCGAGGCGGAGGCCGGCACGGTCTCGGTGCGCAACCGCAAGCACGGGGATCAGGGCGTGAAGCCGCTGGATGCCTTCCTCGCTGAGGTCGGCCAGCTCATTGCCGCCAAGACGCCGGCGGAGTAGCTTAACTATGACCGCTGCGGCCAACCGCTTGCTTACGCGCGCGGCTCAGAAGCCGTTTCCGAGCCGCGACCGTGAGGGAGCGGTCCTCCCCCCGAGTGCAGCCTGATGGCCCTGGCCGCCGTTGTGCTGCTGGTCGCGCTGACCGGCACGCTGGTCTACCTGGTGCTGGTGATCGTGGCCGCGCGGCACTACCTGGCGACTGGGGACAGGCCACACCGTCCCTCCGTGGACGGTGCAGCCTGTCCCCGGTCCGCCGCGCCGGTCAGCATCCTCAAGCCGCTGCACGGGCTGGACGAAGGACTCGAGGAGAACCTGCGGAGCTGGTTCCGCCAGGAGTACCCGGATTTCGAAATCCTGCTGGCGGTGCGCGCCGCTGGCGATCCGGCAGCGGAGGTGGCCGAGAAGTTGCGCCAGGAATACCCACAGGTTCCGGCGCGACTGCTGGTGACGGGCGAGCCGCCCTACGCCAACGCCAAGGTCTTCAGCCTCGACCGCATGATGGGGGAGGCGCGCCACGACCTGCTGGTGATGAGCGACAGCGACACGCGGGCGCGGCCGGACCTGCTGGCCACCGTCGCCGCCGAGTTCCAGGATCCGCGCCTGGGGGTGGCCACGTGCCCCTATCGGGCGGTCCCCGGCCACAGCTTCTGGTCCGCGCTCGAAGCCATCATGATGAACACCGAGTTCCTGGCCGGGCTGCTGGTGGCGCGGCTGGTCGAGGGCGTGCGCTTCGCGGTGGGTCCGTGCGTTGCGGCGCGGCGCGAGGCGCTCGCGGCGATCGGCGGCTGGGAAAGGCTCCAGGACTACCTGGCCGAAGACTTCGTCATGGGGGCGCTGGTCGCGGAGGCCGGCTATCAGGTGATTCTCTCTTCCGCCACGATCGAGCACCGCATCGGCGCGCAGGACTTTCGGGCCAGCTTCGAGCACCGGCTGCGCTGGGTGCGCTCGACACGCCGCTCGCGCCCCTGGGGCTACCTGGGGCAGTTCTTCACTTACCCGCTCCCGCTGGCGCTCATCCTGACGGCGCTGCAGCCCGCCTGGTGGCCGGTGCTGGCGGCCACCGCCGTGCTACGCGCTTACGCCGCCTGGGCCACGGCGGGCTGGATCCTGCATGATCCGCTCACCGCCCGGCGCTGGTGGCTTGTCCCGCTCGAGGATGCGCTCAGCTTCCTGATGTGGATCGCCGGCTTCTTCGGCAACAGCGTCGCCTGGCGCGGCCGCCGCTACCGGCTGCTGGTGGACGGCCGCTTCGAGCCGGCGGATTCACCGCCCCGGCTCGAGCACTAGCGTACCCGCGGCTTCGACGCGGCGGAACTGCATGGGGAAGGCGCGGCCCTGCTGGTAGGCGTCCCACTGATCCTTGTAGTGATGCGAGAGCAGGTGCCCGCTCTGCCCGGCCACCAGGCCGGCCAGGGAGCGGTCCCAGTCCGCCACGTCCATGCTCAGGCGCAGCGAAGGCCCGATCAGGTAGCCCATGATAGTTTCGGCTTTCTTGATGGTGGTCGCGGAACCGCTCAAGGGCACTGGCCCCAGGTTGAAGTACTTGCCCACCAGCGGCAGGCGGTGGCCCACCGGATGGGCCACCAGCAGCTTGTGGTAGTGCCCGTAGCGCCACTTGCGCACGTCGCGGCCCTGCATGCGGCGGCCCTCCTCCAGCGCGTCGGCCAGCACCTCGACCAGCTTGCGATCCCAATCTTCGAACCAGCCGGCGGGGCGCTCACGCAACAGCTTCTCCAGCGCCACCGGGGCCATCAGGTAGTCGTACAGCGCGGCGCGGCGCGGCGCGGCGCGCTCAGCCACGTTCTTGCGCAGGTGCTGGAAGCCCAGCGTCACGATGAAGGGCGCCGCCTCGCTGCCTTCCATCTGACCGTTCCAGGCGCGCAGCAGGGCGAGGGCCTCGGTCAAGGCCGGATTCGTGACCTTGCGCCGCTCGCACGCGGAGACGAACTCGCGCGCCAGCAAATGGGCGAAGGCCGAGTACACATCTTTTTGCACAGCCGGAAACTGATCCGCCCGCCAGCCTCCCCGCGCGGTGAGCAGCGCGTGAATCTGCGCGGCGCGGTAGGGCGGATCGAACTTGCCGTTGACCCGGTACGGGTAGTTGGCCGGAAAGGGATTCTGGTTGGCGGTCACGATCAGCCCGGCGGGCGGGTTGAGGCTGCGCGGAAGCTCCTCGAAGGGAATGAAGCCCTCCCACTCGTAGTCGCCGGAGGCGCCGTCCACGGGCACGTCGCCGTCGAAGGTCTTGCGGATGGGGAAACGTCCCGCGGCCTGGTAGCCGATGTTGCCGTCCACGTCGGCGTAGATGAAGTTCTGCCCAGGCCCGGGATAGCGCGCCAGCGCGGCGGTGAACTCCTGCCAGTTCCCCGCGCGGTTGACGTCGAGGAAAACCCACTGGAACGCGCCCGGCTCGGCTGCCCCCCAGCGCAGCGCCAGCGGGCGGTTGCCCTCGTCGGAGACGATGGGCCCGTGGCGGGTCACCCATTGCCTGAACTCGACCCCTGCGCTTCCCCGGACCGGAATCACGTCCCGCTCCAGGCGTGCTTGCTCGAGCCGGCCGCGAAAGACGTAGCGCCCGGAGCGCAGGTCGAGTTTCTCCTGGTAGAGGTCCTGCACATCGAACTGAAGATTGGTCACGCCCCAGGCAATGCGGTCGTTGTGCCCGAGGATGACGCAGGGCAGACCGGGGATGGCGGCCCCGGCGACGTGCAGGCCGGGGGCCTTCAGGTGGACCAGATACCAGATGCCGGGAATGGAGTAGGCCAGGTGAGGGTCGCCGGCCAGCAGGGGGCGTCCCGACGCCGTGCGGCTCCCGGCGAGCACCCAGGCGTTCGAGCCGGGCTGGACCTCCGAGCCGGCCCGCACCGGATACAGGAAGTTCACCTTCTCCTTGTCCCCGGCGGCCAGCAGGGCGTCTTTCTTGAGCTCCTGCTCCCAGGTGTTGGTCAGCGTCTGGTACATTTGCAGGCCCACCAGGATGGAGTCGATGACGCGCCAGGGGCGGGGCTCGTAGCCCATCAAGGTGAACTCCAGGGGCAGGCGGCGGCGGTGGGTCTGGATAAAGAAGTTCACGCCGCGGGCGTAAGCGGCCAGGGGCGCGCGGTCCTGCTCGGAGAGGCTCCGGTAGTGCTCTTCCGCGATGCGCTCCAGGCGCAGGGCGCGGCTGCGGCGGTCCTCCTGGAGCGCCTGCGGGCCGGCCACTTCGCTCAAGCGGCCCGCGGCCCAGCGGCGCAGGCTGTCCATCTGCCACAGCCGGTCTTGCGCGGTGACGAAGCCTTGCGCGAACAGCGCGTCCTCGACCGAAGCGGCGGAGATGTGCGGCACGCCCAGGTGGTCGCGCTCCACCGTGGCGCGCTGCCGGATGGGCGCCTCCAGACGCCCGGAGGTCCGCGGCAGCGGCCTCCAGGCGAACCAGTAGACCACCGCGGCGGCCGCCACCACGAGGGCCGCGACAGCGAAGTTGAAGTAACGCAGCGCTTTCTTGAGGGCCAATCCAAATTGTACAATCCAGGGCGGGGCACTAATTCACGGCCATGACAGACACGCTGTTGGGATACCGGTTCGCGCTGCTGGCGCTGATCGTGGGGACGAACGCCTTCTTCGCGGCGGCGGAGCTGGCGCTGGTATCAGTGCGCCGCTCGCGGCTGATCGAGCTGGCCGCCGCCGGACACGTGGGCGCGCAGGCGGCGCTGAGCCTGCTGGGGCGACCGGAGCGGCTGCTCTCGACCGTCCAGGTGGGGGTCACGCTGGCCAGCCTGGGCGCGGGCTGGGCGGGGGAGGAGACACTGTACCGGCTGCTGGTGCACTGGCTGGGGCCGCTGGCCACATCCGCCGCGGCGCCCGTGGTACACGTCTTCAGCTTCGTGCTGTCGTTCCTGGCGCTGACCTTCGCCATGGTGGTGCTGGGTGAGGTGGTCCCCAAGAACCTGGCCATGGAGCGTTCCGACCGGTTTGCCGTGGCGGTGGCGCCGCTGCTGCTGCTGTTCCACCGGGCGATGCAGCCGTTCGTGTTCGTGCTGGAGCGCTCCTCGACGGCGGTCTCCAGGTTGCTGGGGCGCGGGAGGGGGAAAGCCACGGCCCACTCGGTCGAGGAGCTGAAGCTGATTGCCAGCTCGGTGCGCGCCTCCGGGCGTATGTCCCAGTTCGAGGAGGAGGGCCTTCAGCGGCTGCTCGAGCTGAGGGAGGTCTCGGTGCGCGAGGTGATGGCCCCTCGCAACGAGGTGGTGGCGCTGCCGATAGACGCCTCGCTCGAGCAAGTGCTGCGCACGCTGGTGGAACATGGTTACACGCGGGTGCCGGTGTATGAGGGCCGCCCCGAGCACGTCATCGGGATGCTGCACTCCAAGGACCTGCTGCCGGTGTGGCAGCGGCAGCGCGCCGCCGCGGCGCCCTTCGACCTGCGGGCCGTGCTGCGCAAACCCCTGGTGGCGCCCGAAAGCAAGCCGCTCATTCAACTGCTCGACGAGTTCCGCGTGGGCCACGCGCACCTCGCCCTGGTGGTGGACGAGTTCGGAACCATCACCGGGCTGGTCACTCTGGAAGACCTGCTGGAGCAGATCTTCGGGGAGATCGAGGACGAGCACGATGTCCGCCGGCCGCCGCCGGCGCCAGAGGCTCCTGTGCTCGAGTTGGATGGAATCACTCCCATCCGCGACCTGGACACGCAGTACGGGCTGGAACTCCCCGTGGATGCCGGCTTCGAGACCCTGGCGGGGTTTCTGCTGTCGCGGCTGGGGCACATCCCCGCGGCCGGAGAGTCGGTCGAGGCCGAGGGCCGGCGCTTCACCGTGCTGGAGATGGAAGGCCGTCGCATCGCGCGGGTGCGCATCGAAAGAGTGCAAGGGGGCCGGGGACAGACGGAAGCGTCCCCCGAGAACCCTGGGACAGGCCGGGGTGTCCACGGAGGGACACCCTAGCCTGTCCCGGGGGTCAGTACGGGCTGGCCGCCTGGGCGGCCTGGCGCGCCACCAGCTTCTCGACTTCGCTCTTCAGTGGTCCAATGGCCTTGGCGAAGGCCATCTTGTAGGACCCGCAGAAGTAGTCCAGGTCCTCGAAGCGGCGATGGCGCGCGTGCCGCAGTTTGGGGCAGCCGCCGCGGCATATCGGGAAATACTCGCAGGCCTGGCACTCCGGACGGGGTAGTGTCTTGGTCAGCGCGAAGTCGTAGCGGCGCCGCCGGCGCGACAGCTCCGGCCAGGAGTCCTCCAGCATGTTGCCCAGCTTCCAGCCCTGCTCGACGAAAAAGTCGCAGGGATACACGTCGCCGTTATACTCGACCACACAGTAGCTGTCGCAGGTGTGGTGCAGGCAGCAGCTTCCCGGAACCTGCCCGGCCAGGGCCTCGGCCAGGTTGTCGAAGAAGCGTATGCGCGCCTTGCGCCGCTCCGGCCACCACAGCTCGAAGGTTTCGCACAGAAAGCGGCCGTATTGCTCCGGAGTGATGGTGAAGGGCAGCAGGCGGCCCTCGGCGTCGAACTCGGCCAGGGGGATGTACTGCACGTAGTCGATGCCCAGGCCGCGGAAGAACTTGTAGATCTCGCGCGGCTTCTCCACATTGGCCTGGCTGAGCACGCACAGTATGTTGAACTCGACCTTGTTCTTCTGGAGCGTCTCGATGCCCCGCATTACCTGCCGCCAGGTGCCCTGGCCGCCGCGGGTGAGACGGTATGCGTCGTTGACTTCCTCCGGGCCGTCGATGGAGACGCCCAGCAGCCAGTTGTAGTCGCGGAACAGCGCGCACCAGTCGTCGTCGATCAGCACGGCGTTGGTTTGCAGGGCGTTGGAGACGTTCTGGCCGTCGCGCCCGTACTGCTGCTGGAACTCGATGAGCTTCTGGTAGAACTTCAGGCCGGTGAGCATTGGCTCGCCGCCCTGGAAGGCGAAGACGCTATTGGGATAGGAGTAGAACAGGAAGGTGTCCACCAGCCGCTCCAGGGCATCCAGCGGCATGACGCGCTTGGGCAAGTCCTTGTAGGGGTCCGCTTCGCGGTCGAAGTAGAAGCAATAGGTGCAATCCAGGTTGCACAGCGCCGAAGCCGGCTTGATCAGCAGGGA
>VFZS01000227.1 GCA_016871095.1 Acidobacteriota bacterium | reverse complement strand
AGTCTCGGGGACCGCTTGCTGACGCGCGCGGCTCGGTAACCGTATCCGCGCACAGTGCCACTTGCGGAGCCGCGAGCGTGAGCGAGCGGTCGGGCCGGCTGCCCCGGACACCAGGGGATTACCCGCCCGATCGAAAAAAGTTGCGACCGAGCCGGGCTCCGCGCCTCTAATCATGTAAGGCTTCACTCAAGAGTGGCAGCAAAAGGGGCCGGGGTCGCTGGGGGTGCTAGCTGTGTCCGGGGCTGGGCGGCTGGGTCCATCAGCCCAGCCCGCGGGCACGGTCAGGTCCAGCGGCCCGCGTAGAGCGGCGCGATGGAGACCAGCCCAAGACCGAGGGTGAACAGCAGCAGCATCAGGGTCAGCAGCAGCTTCACCATAACGTTGGCGCCGCTGAACTCCTTCCACACCAACAGTCCCCATAGGGCGCTGATCAGGGTGGCTCCCTGGCCCAGCGCATAGCTGATGGCGGGACCCGCCTGAATATGGGGCGGGGCGCTGGCGGCGACGAAGTTCGAGATCGTGCCGGTGGCCCAGACCACGCCGCCGACCACGCCCAGCGCGTGCAACTTCAGGTTTCCCTTGAAGTAGTCCAGCAGCTCAATCGGCTGGCCCTGCACCGGCAGGTTCATGAAGAACAGATTGAAGCCCCAGGTGGAGAAGAAGACGCCCAGGGCGAATACGAAGGCGATGGCGTACGGGCCCAGGCCTGCGTCCCCGGCCTTGCCCAGCTCGACCAGCGGGTAGAAGCTCCCCATGAGCAGGCCACTGATCAGGCTTAGGATGATTCCCTTCCAGCCAACCCTGGGCAGCAGGCTTTGAGTGCGACCGGCCCTGACCTCCTCGGTGGCTTTGGCCACGGCATGTCTACGGTACGCCAGGGCGTCCACCAGGATGGCGGCCAGCACAAGGCTCACGCCGGAGAACAGCAGGGTGGGATTCCCCTGTGGGTTGATGAGGTAGTTCAAGACCACGCCGATGACCAGGGCCAGTCCGATGCCGATGGGAAAGGCCACCGCGAGGCCGGCCACCGAGATGGCAGCCACCAGCAGCATGTTGGCGAGGTTGAAGATCACGCCCGCGCCGAAGCCGTACGCGATGCTGCGTCGTGCCGCGCGCATGAGGTCGTCGGTGAACAGGAAGCCGTCGAAGCCTAGCGTGCCGAAAGTGAAGGCCGCCACGGTGGCCGCCAGCAGCACGCCGAACGAGTAGTCGAAGTAGAACAGCTCAAAACGCCACTTGCCCGTCAGCTTCTGTGTGTTAGCCCAGGATCCCCAACAGATCATGGACAGGATCAGGATCAGCAACGTGGTCAGATAGGTGTCCGGAAGGACCATGGAAACCTCCGGCGTAAAGAGGAGGTTACAATGCCGGGCAGGGCGAGGTCAAGCTGAGCGAAGATTGAACTCATGGACCCAATGCTGATGCTGGGGGTATTTCTGGCCGGCGTGGCGGCGGGCGCGGCGGCCACCTGGCTGTACCTGCGGGCCGGACGCTCGGAGCTGGCGGTGCGTCTGGAATCCGAGAGGGCGGCCTTCGGGGAGAAGCTAAAGGTGTTCGAGGAGGCCCAGCAGCGCCTTTCCGACGCCTTCAAGGCGCTGGCGGCCGACGCCCTGCGAGGCAACAACGAAGCCTTCCTGCAACTGGCCCGGGAGACCCTGGGCCGCTACCAGGAAGGCGCCCGGCAGGACCTGGACAGCCGCCAGTCAGCCATCCAGGAGTTGGTCAAACCGCTGAGCGAGCAGCTCAAGGAGGTGGACCGGCAGGTGACCTTGATGTCCGCCGCCGAGGAGCGCCTGCGCACGGAGGCCGCCGGCCTGCGCGCCGAAACCGCCAACCTGGCGACGGCGCTGCGGGCGCCCAAGGTGCGGGGGCGGTGGGGAGAGATCCAGCTCCGGCGGGTGGTGGAGATGGCGGGGATGCTGGATCACTGTGACTTCCGGGAACAGGAGCCGGTGGCGACGGAGGAGGGCCGCCTGCGTCCCGACCTCGTGGTCTACCTGCCCAACCACAGGCGTGTGGTGGTGGATGCCAAGGTCTCGCTCAAAGCCTACCTGGAGGCCGTCGAGGCCACGGATGAGGCGGTTCGGACGGCGAGACTGCGGGAACACGCCGCCCAAGTCCGCGCACATCTGGCGCGGTTGAGCGGGAAGGCCTACTGGGAACAGTTCGACTCGACTCCGGAGTTCGTGGTGATGTTCCTGCCCGGGGAGGTCTTCTTCAGCGCGGCCCTGGAACAGGACCCGGCGCTGATCGAATCCGGGGTCCAGCAGCAGGTGCTGATAGCTACACCGACGACCCTGATCGCGCTGTTGCGGGCGGTGGCCTACGGCTGGAGGCAGGAGGCCCTGGCCCGTCACGCGCAAACCATCAGCCAGTTGGGCCAGGAACTCTACGAGCGGCTGCGGGTCTTCGTGGGGCACTTCGAGCGGCTGCGCAAGGCGCTGGACGGGACGGTGTCGGCTTACAACGACGCGGTGGGGTCGCTG
The DNA here is from genome assembly GCA_016871095.1 of Acidobacteriota bacterium. Classification (GTDB taxonomy): domain Bacteria; phylum Acidobacteriota; class Terriglobia; order Bryobacterales; family Bryobacteraceae; genus VFZS01. Next base: position 5,732 of record VFZS01000227.1, on the reverse strand, counting down.
GAGGCACGGGTGCTGGTAAGCGCGCGCAGGTTCAAGGAACTGGGCGCGGCGGGTGAAGCCGAGATTCAGGAGCTGGAGGCGATCGACCGCGCCGCGCGGAAGGCGGAACCGGCTGAAGCCGGATCTAGTGGGCCGGCGTGAGGCCGAGGCCGGGGCGGTCCGGGAGGATGAGCTTGCCCTGGGCCACTTTCACGCCCACGTAGGGGTCGTTGGCGATGAGCAGGTTGCCGTCCAGGTCGGCGTAATCCACCAGTGGCGACAGGTGCGCCGCGGCGGTCACGCTCACCGAGCTGGAGATCATGCAGCCCAGCATGGTCTTCAGCCCCAGCGCGCGCGCCATGTCGATCATGCGGCGGGCTTCGAGAATTCCCCCGCACTTGTCCAGCTTGATGTTAACGCCGTCAAAGGCCTCCGCCAGCCGGGGAACGTCGGAGGGATGCAGACAGGCCTCATCGGCGATGACCGGGATGTGAACGCGGCCGCGCACCCAGCGGGTTTCCTCGATCATGGACGCAGGCAGCGGCTGTTCGACCAGCTCCACGCCCTGCTTCTCGAGCCAGTTGATCTTGGCGACGGCCTCTTCCTTGGTCTTCCAGCCCTCGTTGGCGTCCACGCGCAGCGGCTTGTTGGTGACGCTGCGCACCGCCGCGATGGTCTCCTGGTCAGTAGCCAGGCCGACCTTGATCTTGAGGACTGGAAAGGCCTCCGCTTCACGGGTCTTCTGGCGCGTGATCTCGGGAGTGTCGATGCCGATGGAGAAGGTGGTCAGCGGCGCATCGCCCGCATCCAGGCCCAGGTGGCGATACAGAGGCACGCCGAGCTTCTGACCGACCCAGTCCATGAGCGCGATGTCGATGGCGGCCTTGGCGGCCCACTGTCCCTCGAGGCGGCGGAAGGCCTGCGCCATCAGCTTGGTAAAGTGCCAGGGATTGGCCGAGGTGAGCAGGCCGCGGAGCGACTCGACCGCGGCTTGGCCGGAGCGGGCATCCTCGTGGTAGCGGGCCAGGGAGGCGCCTTCACCGCGGCCGGTGATGCCGTCGCGAGTGTAGGCCACGTGCAAGGTGTCGCGGAAGGTGCTCGAGGAGGTGGCCACCGTCCAGGTGTGGCGGAGGTTGAGGCGGACCACCTTGGTTTCAAGGCGCGTGGAAGGTCCTGGAGCGGCCCAGGCGGCGCCCACACAGCCGGCCAGTTCGCGGCGGGTCATCGCGGCCTCCGCGCGGCGACGTAGAGTTGGGTCCAGTGCTTCTCTTCCAGGTTGTCGATGCGCACCATGGGGCGCTGGTAAGTGGTGGCGTTGATGAACAGGCCGTCGTTGAGGTACATGCCCGTGTGGGAGATACGGTCCAGGGAACGGCCGAAGAAGAGCAGGTCGCCCGGTTTCAGATCCTGGCGCTCCACGGGCACGAAGCCCTCCCAGTGGGCCTGGGGCCTGGCATCGCGCGGGATGATGAGGCCCTGGCGGCGGTAGAGCATCTGCACGAAGCCGGAACAATCGAACCCGAAGCTCGAGGTTCCGCCCCACAAATACGGCAGCCCCAGGAAGCGCTTGCTCAGCTCGATGGCGGCCTCGGCGGATAGGGGCTGCGCATCGAAGGTCACGTCGCCGCGCTGCACCCAGGCCAGGCGGTCGTCCACCAGGCGCACCTGCATCCAGCGCTGGTTGTCTTCCGGCTCGGCCACCACTTCCAGCCGGGTCTCGAAGGGCAGCACCAGCACGGGCTGATGCTTGGTGACGTCCGGCTCACGGTAGAGGTTGGCGAAGAGGCTGTCCACCTGCGCAACGCGGCCGTCGATGGCATAGGCGCGGCCGCGGCGGAGCCAGGCGGCGGGCATCCAGCCGGTGTAGTCATCCGGCGTTCGGACCTTGACAAAGCCGTCCTGCTCCTCCAGGCAGGCTACGCTGACGCCGGAGACCACGTCGGTATCCTCCGTGGCGGCGGAGTACATGTTGGCGACGGGCTTGAGCACAGCGGCGTCGGGCGGAGCGGCGAGTATCGCCATGGCGAGAAGCAGCATCATATGTAACCCCAGACCAGAAGGCATTCTAGCAGGCTGCTGAAGAAGCCGCTGAGGAAGCTGAAGATGCTGCTGTATAAGGGTTCGGGAAACCGCTCCCTGACGGTCGCGGCTCGGAGGCCGATTCCGAGCCACGAGCGTAAGCGAGTGGTCCGGCTGATCGTGCCACGGAATCCCGGTCACAGCCCGCTAGCGGGTTGCGCGGGTGAGAATGATCCCGTCCATCGGTTCAAGGTTTACTTCGGTGGCGAGGGAGCCGTCGTTGAAGCGGGACTGGGAGCGGATCCACAGGGCATCTGCGATCATGGGGCGGTCTTCGAGATTGCGGATGCGGACGAGCGGCCGGTCCGCCACGGTCAGCGGCACGGTCGCGATTTCGTGCCACTCGTCGCCGCCCTTGGTCTGATCGAGCGTAGCCGAGGCGACGACGTTGCCTCCGGCCACGACCTCGTAGATCACGCGGCGGCTCCAGGAGGCGGCCGGCGGGGCGGCGGGCCACCAGGAGGCGATGGTGTAGGTGTCATCGGCGCGCAGCTCGAGACTCCATTGCGCTTGTCCCGCGGCGCCGTCCGCCTGGCGGCAGGACTTGCCCCAGTCGTGGTAGAACGGCCCGGCGGACTTCCACTCGCCACTGTCGTAGACCACCTCGCGCCACTCGGAAGAGGCCGAGAAGCCCGCGCTGTCGTCGTCCAGGATGTACTCGTGGCGGGCGGCCTGCTCGCCGCGCAGCCGGCTGTAACCGGGACCCACCGGAACGGTCTGCCGCCGCCGCGTGCCGTTCACCAACACCAGGCCGTGGGTGAATTGCCGGCGGTAGACATCCGGCGGGTGCTCGCTCAACCGCACGTCGTCGAGCCACACCGTGCCAGCTTGCGCCCCGAGGAAGAACTGTATGCGGGACTCGCTGGTGGTTTCGTTGGCCTCGAAAGACACGGTGTACTTCTTCCACTCCGTGGACAGGTTCAGCGTGCGGCGGAGACCGTAGTTGCGCCAGTCCGGGCTGCCCTTCTGCGCGGAGAGACCGATGGAGCGCGGCGCATCGGCCTTAGCCCAGAAGGTGAGGTCGTAGCTGAGGCCGTGTTGGAAGGAGCGGTTGCGCTGGCTGAAATCCACGTGCCAGTCGCGGCTGGGCGTGGTGACGGTGATCCGCGCCGAGGCCGCGCCGTCCACCGCGTCGGTGGTGTCGCGCGCCAAGGCGGCGCTGGCGCCGGTGTTCACCGAGAGGCCCCAGGTCGCTTCCAGCGACGCTTCGAAGCTGCCGTTGTCGATCAGGTTGACGGTGGACGCCGTGCCCAGGGGCACGGGCTCGGCGGGGCCCAGCGGGTAGCCGAGGTTGAAGTCCAGCTCGTCGTACCACCAGTCGTTGCCGTGCCAGGTGTCGCCGAATTCGTGGGCGAAGAAGCCGTCGTTCATCAGGGTGAAGGCCAGGCCGAAGCGCACGTAGGGGTAGTAGGTGCGCGCGAACTCGAGTGTGGAGGGCGGGATCTTGCTGAGCGGAGAGTAGTCGTAGCCGTAGGCGATCTGGTCGTGGGGCGCCGACTCGGTCATCATGATGACGGGCTGGCGGCCGTCCCGGAACCAGTCGTGATAGAGACTCCACAGGTCCGCGAAGGACTTGCGGCCCTCCAGCACGTCGGTGGTCCAGAAGCCGATGCTGTCGCCGTTGAAGATGGCGCTGGTGGCGGCATCGGGCGGGCGGGGCAGATGCCCGGATGCCAGAGCGTGGGGCATGAGCTGGCGCCAGGTCCGCAGCTCGTGGAAGACGCCCTCACGCCAGGCGGCATCCAGCCACGCGGGGTCGTCCTCACGGCCGTCCTCGTCGGCGTCGAGCTTGACGGGAGTGCCGTGGATGTCGGCCTTGAGCCAGGACTGGGTGGTGAAGAAGTTGTCGAAGAAGCAGCCATCCAGGGCCAGCCCCGCGTCCAGTATGCGCTGGTAGGCGTAGCGGGCCTGATATTCGGCCACGTGGCGCCTGGTGAGATTGAGCCGGTAGGTTCCCGGCCACACCTCGATGCGCCGTCCCAGGGTGTCCTTGAGGTAGTAATCGTCCGGCAGGCCGTGGTTCTCAACCACGTTGATGGAGGTCAGGATGAGGAGGTTGGGATTGAGCGCGCGCAGCTCGCGGATCTGGGAGGGCGTGAAGCTGGCGCCCAGGTACAGATCAATGCGTGAAGCATAGGGAAGACCTTTGGCGGCCAGCCCCGAAGAGCCCCACAGGTTGCCTTTGCGGGGGAAAGGCGCGTTGACGCGGGGCAGGCTGCGGTAGCGCAGGTGCAGCAGGTAGCCGGGATCGCTGTCGCAGCGCACAAAGACGTCGTTGACGCGGCTGGTGTCGGGGTCGAGGCCGGTGAGGGTGGCGCGGTGCTCGGTGGCGCCCTGACCGGTCTCGAAGGGAGTCATGCTCGGGTAGGGTTGCGGGGAACCCGCGGACCAGCCGCAGGAAGCGGGGCGGGCGGTGCGCACCGACAGGGGCAGGGAAGTGGTGTCCGGCGGGAGCAGGGTGCTGGGCGGATCAGGGTCGGTGACTGGGATGCCAGGGTAGATGAAAGGCTGGCTGACGCAAGCGCCCATCTCGAGCACCACCTGGTCGCCTGGGGCAATGCCCGTGAGGGGCAGCCAGACCTCGTGGTCGCGTGGAGCGTCGGCGCGCTCGGCGCTGGCGCGGACCTCCGCCGCTTCCAGCGGACGATTCATAATGCGCACTTCATCGACCAGGTAGTGGGCTGCGGCCCCGCTGAGATTGCCGCCCAGGGAGAAGCGGTCGCCCGTCGAGGCGGGAGGGATGTAACGGCGCTCGTTGGTGTCGGCGGTCAAGACGCCGTCCACGTAAAAGCGCATGCGGCTCTGAGCGGTGGAAAAGGTGTAGGCCAGGTGATGCCACTCGCCGGCTCGCCAGGAACGGACCATGGCGGCCCCGCCGTAAGCGCTTTGCCACTGGCCCGCGGTCCTGCCGCCGGCGTATAAGACACCGGTGCTGCGGGACTGGGTTATGGAGATGTAATCGCCGTTGGGAGCGGCAAAGTGGAAGAGGACCTGGTCGCGCTCGGCGTAGGCGGGGTCGCCGCCACCGGCGCGAAGGGCCACCCACATCTCGATGGTGCCTTCGTTGAGGTCGAGGGCGCCCTCGCGGGCGTAGGCCAGCAGGCCGCCGGGCTCGAGTGCCAGCGCCGCGCCCCAGCGGCCAGGCAGGTAGGTTATGCCGCGCGCCGCCACCGGCTCGCGGCCGGACGTGGGGACGGCGTGCTCATCGGCGTGCAGGAGGAAAAGCTGCGGAGCGGTCCCGAAGGCCAACGCGCGCCCGTTGAGCAGCCAGCGGAAGGGTGTGCCCGGTTCTACCGGGCCGCCAGGGACGGCGATGAGGAAGGTGTAGTCGGGTGTGAGGGTCAGGGAGGTGGTGCAGGGCGATTGCCCCCAGGCGCTCCAGGCCAGGGCCAGCACGAGTGCGGGTGTGCGCATGCCAGTCCTTTATCCTAGCGTGGGACCTCCGGTGTGGTACAAAGTTGTAGGAGCTTTCGATGGATGAGATGTTCTCATTGCAGGGCAAAGTCGCGGTGGTGATTGGCGGAGGCGGCGTGCTGGCCGGCGAGATGGCCATGGGGCTGGCGCGCGCGGGCGCCGACGTAGCCGTCCTGGACTTGAACGGCGAGAATGCGGAGGCGCGCGCCGCGGCCATCCGGGAACTGGGCCGTAAGGCCGTCGGCATCCCCCACGACGCC
>VFZS01000226.1 GCA_016871095.1 Acidobacteriota bacterium | reverse complement strand
TGGAAACTCCCTGGGCATGGGCTTCAACAGCATAGGGTCCGCAACGCCGGCCTATGGCGAGTCTGCCATGCTGCTGCGGAACGGCCTGGTATACGACGTGGCCGCTCTGCTGGCAGCCAGCTACGACCCGGGGATCCGGCCGAGCCCGGGCCAGACCAATTCGCCGCCCGCCAACGTGGACCGCAACGGCGGACGGCCGCCGCGCATCGCCAACTGGAACATCGGTTTCCAGCGCGAAATCACCCGCGACCTGTCGGTCGAGGCGGCTTACGTGGCCAACCGGGGCGCGTGGTTCAAGGCCCACGCGCTGATCGATTACAACGCGATCTCCGAGGACCGCCTGAGGGCCTTCGGCTTCGACATTCGCAACGCCGCGCACCGCTCCCTGCTGACCTCCCGCATGGATTCCCCGCAGGTGATCGCGGCCGGGTTCAAGGCGCCCTACCCGGGCTTCCCCATGGCCTCGACGCTGGCGCAGTCCTTGCGCCCCTATCCGCAATTCGGAGGCTTGGGCACCCTCTGGGCGCCGCTCGGCAACAACTGGTACGACTCGCTCCAGGCCAAGGTCACCAAGCGGTACTCGCTCGGGCTTGACTTCACCATCGCCTACACCTGGGCCAAGACGCTCACCACCGTGGAAGACCACGGCGGCGGCACGGTGCCCATGAACGACATCTTCAACCGGCGCAACCAGAAGACGTTCTCCTCCGGCGATCAGCCGCACATGTTCGTCCTCGGGTTCAACTACGAGGCGCCCAAGCTGGGCGCCACTCCCGTGGTGCAGCGAATCGTGCGGGGCTGGACCATCGGCGGCATTCTCCGCTACACCAGCGGCACCCCGATCCGAATCCCGGGCGCCAACAACGCCCTTGCTTCCTTGCTCATGCGCGGCACCTTTGCCAACCGCGTGCCGGGCCAGCCGCTGTTCTTGAAGGATCTCAACTCCAAGGACTTCGATCCCAACAAGGACTTCGTGCTGAATCCCAAGGCCTGGTCCGACCCGGCGCAGGGCGAGTGGGGCTACTCGGCGGTGTACTACAACGACTACCGCGCGCAGCGCCGGCCCAGCGAGCAGCTCAGCCTGGGCCGCGTCTTCCGCATCAAGGAGCGTTTTCAGGTCTCCCTGCGCGCGGAGTTCTTCAACGTGTTCAACCGGACCTACAGGGTGGACCCGGATAGCGGCAATTTCCAGGCCACGCAGGTAGTCGATGCTAATGGCAAGGTGATTTCCGGGTTCGGCCGCATCAACACCGGCGCGACCACCACCCAGGACTTCATGCCGCGCAGCGGCCAGATCGTGGGCCGCTTCACCTTCTGAGTGAGAACCGGTGACTGGCTACGCTGTCCCAAGCCGCAGGCGCGTGGACAGCGCTGCCTGTCACCGGTTTGTGTGCTCCTGCTTCTGGCCGGCGGTCTCGCCGGCCAGATCCGCTTCGAGGAGATTGCGCCGCGCGCCGGCCTGAAGTTCGAGTTGCATAACGGCGCCACCGGGCGCTTCTGGCAACCCGAGCTGATGGTCGCCGGAGTCGCCGCCTTCGACTACAACAACGACGGTTGCACCGACATCTACTTCGTCAACGGCGCGGCGCTGCCATCGCTCAAGAAGACCGGGCCCGAGTTCCACAACCGCCTGTTCCGCAACAACTGCGACCTCACTTTCACTGACGTCACCGCCGAGGCGGGCGTAGCGGGCGAAGGTTACTCGATGGCCGTCGCCGCGGCCGATTACGACAACGACGGCTTCACCGACCTCTTCGTTGGCGGCGTCAACCGCAACATCCTCTACCGCAATCTCGGCAACGGCCGCTTCGAGGACGTCACCGCCAGGGTGCGCCTGGCCGGCCTGCATCCCAAGCACGGCAAGCCCTGGTCTATCTCCGCCGGCTGGTTCGACTACGACAACGACGGCGCGCTGGACCTCTTCATCTCGAACTACGTCGTATGGGACCCGCAGACCGATCCCCGCTGCGGCACCCCGGCGAATCCCTTCTACTGCCACCCCGGCAAGTACCCTGGCCTGCCTTGCCAGCTCTTCCGCAATCTCGGCGACGGCCGCTTCGCCGACGCCTCTGAGGCTTCCGGTATCGCCCGCCACATCGCCAAGGGCATGGGCGTGGCCTTTGCCGATTTCGACCTGGACGGCTTCACCGATGTTTACCTGGCCAACGACTCGGTGCGCAGCTTCCTCTTCCGCAACCGTGGCAACGGGACGTTCGAAGAGCTGGGCCTCGAGGCCGGCGTCGCCCTGCGCGAGGACGGCGCCGCCATCGCCGGCATGGGCGCGGACTTCCGCGACTTCGACAATGACGGATTGCCGGACATCGTGGTGGCCGGCATGATTAACGACACCTTCCTGCTGTTCCGCAACCTGGGCCGCAGGTCGCTCTTCGAAGACTACGGCCAGCAGTCCGGCCTGCTGATGGCCACCCGCCCGCTCACCGGCTGGAGTCTGGGCATGTACGATCTGGACAACGACGGCCTCAAGGACCTTTTCTTCGCGCTCTCGCACTTCCCCCGCCTGGAGCGCTACACCGGGTCCGATTCCGCTCTTGCGAATCGTGTGTTCCGCAACCTGGGCGGCGGGAAGTTCGCGGACGCCTCGACGGGCGCTGGTCTCGAGGGCGCCGCGCACCATCACGGGACCGCCTTCGCCGACTTCGACAACGACGGCCGCGTGGACGTGGTGGTCTCGCTGCTCAACGGGCCCGCCAAGCTCTACCGCAACATCACGCCAGGCGGCAACCATTGGCTGGCGCTGAAGCTGCGCGGCGCGCGAAGCAATCGCGATGGCCTGGGCGCGGTCGTCCGCGTCACGCTGCCGGATGGCCGCGTCCTCCACAACCAGGCCACCACCAGCGTGGGCTACGCCTCCTCGAGCGAGCCTCTGGTCCGCTTCGGCCTGGGACAGCACGCCATAGCCACCCGCATCGAAATCCGCTGGCCCAGCGGCGCGCGCCAGGAGCTCGAGAACGTTAAAGCCGACCGAATCGTTGAGGTCGAAGAGCCACCGGCCTCGCGTTCGAAAGCTGTGGCACACTAGGGGCAGGAGATGAGGGCGTGAGGGCTCGGGCCACAGCACCGGCGCCACCCGCGATTGACGATCCCGCCCTGGCCGAGGTGGTGCATCGCTTGGCCGAAGCCTATCAGCCGGAGCAGATCTACCTCTTCGGCTCCCTGGCGCGCGGCGAGGCCGATGCTGACAGCGACTACGACCTGATGGTCATCGTGCCGGACGATGCTCCGCCCGAGCGCCACCGCAGCCGCCTGGCCTACCAGGTCCTGCGCGGAACCGGCGCTGCCGCCGACGTGCTGGTATGGTCCCGATCCGCCTTCGAGCGGCGCCTGCACGTGGTCGCTTCCCTGCCCGCCACCGTCGCCCGCGAAGGCCTCCTGCTCTATGCCTCACGATCCTGAGTTGCTCGCCGAGACCCGAGCCTGGTTGAGCAAGGCGGCCGCGGATCTGCGCGCCGCCCAGGCCATGCGCGAGCTTGACCCGCCACTGCTTGAAGCCGCCGTCTTCCACTGCCAGCAGGCAGCAGAGAAGGCCCTGAAGGGCTTTCTCACCTGGCATCAGGTCTCCTTCCGGAAGACTCACAACCTGGAAGAGGTCGGCGAGCAGTGCCTTCGGCTTGATCCAAGCCTCAAGGCGGAGATCGACCGTGCGGCGCCCCTCACTGAATACGCCTGGAAGTTCCGCTATCCCGGCGACCCCGGCGCGCCCACTTCTGAGGAGGCCGACGAGGCCATCGCCTGCGCATGCCAGGTCCATGCGGCCGTGCTCAGCCGGCTGCCCGGAGAGGCGCGGGCATAGCGCGTGCTGCTTCGGTGACTTACGATTACAGTAAGAGGTATATGAAGATCCACCGGCGTTCTGTGCTGCTCGTCGCCCTCGCCTGGCTGCCGGTTGTGGCGCAGGAGAGCGCGCCGCCGCGGCGGATCACGGTGCTCAGCTACAACATCCACCACGGCGAGGGAACCGACGCCAAGGTGGACCTGGAGCGGATCGCGGCCCTGATCCGCGCGGCCTCGCCCGACTTGGTGGCGCTTCAGGAGGTGGATCGTGTCACGCGGCGCACGGGCGGCGTCAACCAGGCGCAGGACTTGGCCTGTTTTACCGGGATGCAGTACTTCTTCGGGCGCACCATCGACTACCAGGGCGGCATGTACGGCAACGCGGTGCTGTCGCGGCTCCCGGTGAACGGCTTCGCCAACCGCGCGCTGCCCTTCACGCCGGGCCGCGAGGCGCGCGGCGTGGCGCAGGCGCACATCTACTCAGGGCCCACCGAGAGCGGCCACGCGCTGTTCCGCTTCTTCGCCACCCACCTGGACACCTCCGAAGCCGACCGTTTGAAGGCCGTGCCCGCCATCCTCGAGTTCGCATCCGAGGAGCCGGACCTGCCGACCATTCTCGCCGGCGACCTGAACGCCTTGCCCGACAGCGCGCCGATGAAGCTGCTGGCCCAGGGCTTCGAGGTGGCCGCCGCGGGCGAGTTTCTTCCGACCTATCCCGCCGGCGCGCCGCAGCGCCAGATCGACTTCATCCTCTACCGCCCGGCGGATCGCTGGCGAGTGGTCGAGGTGCGGGTGATCGAGGAAAGCGTGGCCAGCGACCACCGCCCCATCCTGGCGGTGCTGGAACTGCTCCCGCCGGCTCAGGCGTCCAGGTAGTGGCGTTCGGTGAGGCCGCGGAGGCGGGCGGCGGCGCTCTCGGGGGTGAGGTCGCGCTGCGGGGTGGCCAGCAGCTCGAAGCCCACCATGAACTTGCGCACCGTGGCCGAGCGCAGCAGCGGCGGGTAGAAGTGCGCGTGGAAGTGGAAGCAGGGGTGCTCCCGCCCATCGGTGGGCCGCTGGTGAAAACCCATCGAGTAGGGGAAGGGCGCCTCGAAGAGATTGTCGTAGCGGGTGGTGAGGCGCTTCAGAATATCGGCCAGGCCGAGCCGCTCGTGGGCGCTCAGCTCATCCAGGCCGCTCCGGTGCCGCGTCGAGATGATCAGCGTCTCGAAGGGCCACACCGCCCAGAACGGCGCCAGCGCGGCGAAGTGCTCATTGGCGCACACCAGCCGCGCCGCCAGCCTCCGCTCCAGCGCCAGGCAGTCGCACAGCAGGCAACCGCCGCGCTCCGCTGCATAGGCGGACTGTGACCGCACCTCTTTCAACAGTTCGTTAGGCACGCTCTCGCTGGCCCAGATCTGGCAGTGGGGATGCGGGTTACTGCAACCCATCATCTCGCCGCGGTTCTCGAAGATCTGCACCGAGCGGATATCCGGGTGACCTCCCAGCTCGACGAACTGTGCGGTCCAGGTGTCCACCACCTCACCGATGGCGGCGAGGTCCATGCGCGAGAGCGTGAGCCCGTGGTCCGGCGAGAAGCACACCACGCGGCAGACGCCGCGCTCGCTGGCCGCCACCAGCAACCCGTCCTCCTCCAGCCGCGTTTCCGGCGTATCCGGGCGCAGCGCGGCGAAGTCGTTCTCGAAGACGAAGGTCGATCCGTAGCGCGGGTTGCGCGCGCCGCCCGCGCGCTCGTTGCCGGGGCAGAGGTAGCAGCCGGGATCGTAGGAAGCCGGCGGCGGAGTGGGCGTCGGCTCGACCTGCCCCTGCCAGGGCCGCTGGGCGCGATGCGGGGAAACCAGCACCCACTCGCCCGTCAGCACGTTGAGGCGGCGATGCTGATATTCCTCAAGCATCAGGGCCGGTCCGGAGCGCCCTGGCCGTAATAGGCGTCAGGGCCGTGCTTGCGGCGGAAGTGCCGGTCCAGCAGCGCATCGGGGATGCCGCTGGCCGAGGGCCGCAGCGCCACCGTATGGAAGGCCACGCGCGCCACCTCCTCGAGAATCACCGCGATGTGCGCCGCCTCGGTGGCCGAGCGGCCCCAGGTGAAGGGGCCGTGGTGAATCACCAGCGCCGCCGGCATCTCGAGGGGGTCGCGGCCCTCGAAGCGCCGCGCGATGGCCGCGCCCGTGGCAGTCTCGTAGTCGCCGCGGATCTCGGAATCGCTGAGCGGGGCAGAGACCGGGACCGCGCCGTGGAAGTAGTCGGCGTGGGTGGTGCCGAGGCAGGGGATGTCCCGCCCCGCCTGCGCCCAGGCCGTGGCACAGCGCGAGTGCGTGTGCGCCACCCCGCCGATGCCCGCGAAGGCGCGATACAGCACGAGGTGCGTGGGCAGGTCCGAGGAGGGCCGCAGGCTGCCTTCCACCACCCGCCCGTCCAGGTCCGTGACCACCAGGTCCGAGGGACGCATCTCCTCGTAGGGCACACCGCTCGGCTTGATCACCACCAGACCCTCGGCGCGCGCGATCCCGCTCACGTTGCCGAAGGTGTACAGCACCAGTCCACGCCGCACCAGCTCGAGGTTGGCGTGGAAGATCTCCTCGCGGAGGGCTTCGAGCATCATGCGTTCGCTCTCGCCTGGGCGGCGATGCGGCGCAGCGCCGGGAGCACGTCGCCCGCCGCGATTGCCTCCGCGCCGGCGCGCCCCAGGCCGAAGTAGAGCTTCCGGTACAGCGGGTACAGCTCCTGGTAGACCTTCGCCGCCGCCGGGCCCGGCTCGACCGTGCGGTAGCTCGGGCACAGCGCATCCTGCGCTTCCTCGATGGTCTTGAAGGCGCCCGCCGCCAGGAAAGCGAAGATGGCCGAACCCAGGCTGGTCACCTCGCTGTCGGGCACCAGCACCGGCTTGTTGAGCACGCTGGCGTAGACGCGGTTGAGCACCTCGTTCTTCTGCGGCACGCCGCCGCCGTTGATCACGCGGCGGATGGGCACGCCGTACTCTTCCATGCGCTCGAGGATCACGCGGGTGTGGAAGGCCGTGCCCTCGATGGCCGCGAACACCTCGTCCTGCGCGGTGTGGGTCAGGTTCCAGCCCAGGGTGACGCCGCCCAGCTCCGGGTTCACCAGCACGGTGCGGTCGCCGTTGTCCCAGGTGAGGCGCAGCAGGCCGGTCTGACCGGCCCGGTAGCCTTCCAGGCCCTGTGAGATCGCCACTATGTTCGAGCCCGCGCGCCGAGCGATGGCGTCGAAGATGTCGCCGGTGGCGGAGAGGCCCGCCTCGACGCCCGTCATCCGGGGATGGACGGATCCCTGCACCACGCCACACACGCCCGGGATGAGCTTCACGTCACGCCCTATGGCCATGATGCAGGTCGAGGTGCCGATGACGTTCACCACGTCGCCCTCGCGCACCCCCGCCCCGATGGCGTCCCAATGCGCATCGAAAGCGCCGACCGGAATGGGGATGCCAGCACGGAAGCCCAGCTTCGCGGCCCACTCCGGGGTGAGCCGTCCCGCGATCTCTTCGGAGGTGGCGTAGCGTCCAGCGAGCTTCGAGCGCACGCCCGCAAGCAGCGGGTCAACCGCGGTGAGGAACTCCTCGGGCGGCAGTCCGCCCAGGCCAGCGTTCCACATCCACTTGTGGCCCATGGCGCAAATGGAGCGCGGCGCTTGCAGGGGATCCGTGATGCCGCACAGCACGGCCGCCACCATGTCGCAGTGCTCGAGGGCCGTCACCATGCGCCCGCGCCGGTCCGGGTTGTGGCGCAGCCAGTGCAGCAGCTTGGAGAAACCCCACTCCGAGGAATACGTCCCGCCGCACCACTGTATGGCCTCGAGGTTCATCCGCCGCGCGGTTTCGGTGATGAGCGCGGCTTCCCGCCAGGCCCGGTGGTCGCACCACAGGTAGTAGTCATCCAGCGGCTGGAGGCCCTCGCCCACCGGGACCACGCTGGAACCCGTGGTATCCAGCGCCAGGGCTTCCACCTGGCCGCCCTCGACGCCCGCCTCGGCCAGCGCGCGCTGGGTGGCCGTCGCCAGCGCATCCATGTGATCCGCGTGGCTCTGCGTGGCGTGGTCGGGTTCTTCCTTCTTGCGGATCAGCGGGTAATCCGCCGTCCCCGAGCCGAGCCGGCCCCGGCGGCTGTCCACGATGGACACCCGCACGCTGAGCGTCCCGAAGTCCACTCCCGCCACGATGCTCATGCGCCTGTTCCTCTTCTACTTGTGCCAGTGAATGTCCCAGCCGAAGTACTTCGTCACCGCCTCGTGCACCGCGGCGGCGGAGCGCGACAGGTTGCCCGCCACGTGGTGCTCAAAACCGTTCGCGCAGATGAAGCGCAGCAGCTCCTGCATGCGCGGGATGCGCACCACGCCCGCGCCGCCGAAGGTGGCCAGCGGATCCTCGGTGAACTCGCCCTCGCCCACGTAGCCCCGCACCTGCCCGGTCTGGTCGCCGGG
>VFZS01000225.1 GCA_016871095.1 Acidobacteriota bacterium | reverse complement strand
CACCCGCTGCCCGGTCTGTGCCAGGCGAACCGCCACGCCCTCCAGCGCCGCTCCGGACAACCTTAGGGGAGCCGAGAAGCCCGGCAGCCGGTCTTCGCTCGCCGCCTCGATCACAAAAGCCCGGCCCTGGGCGACGAACGGCAACTGAAAGTGCCCGAAATCGTCCGACCGGACATTCCCCGCTTCCTGTTCATAGACCACCCGCCGGACCTCGCCCGGGTAGTGCAGGCGCACCAGAGCCCCGGCCACCGGCCGGCCCGTATCGTCCGTCACCCGCCCCGAGGCGCTTCCCGAGGCCAGCAGGGTGAAGTCCAGCCGGACCTCCGCTTCTCCCGCCGCCGGCGCAACCTCCCGTTCCGCCGAGATGTAACCCTCGGCCCTGGCCACCACCACCAGCCTGGGTTGGGCCGGCGCCTCGATCGAGAACCCGCCCTGGCTGTCGGTCAGGTAGCTCTGGGAGAGTATATGCCCCGTGCCGCTTATCACTTCCACGTGGCCAGCCAGCGCAGCGCCGTCGGCAGCGCGTATCCGGCCGCTCAGTTTCACAGCGCTCGCTTCAGCGCTCCAGGGCAACAACAGCGCCCCGGCCACTGAAACGCCCAACACTCGTCCAAACCACCACCCTGATTCCCACATGACAACCTCCTTTCGTCCCATCCACGGCGCTGCCTACCAGACGCAGTTGTACTGCGGGTTGGAGAACCTGAGGTACTCGCAGTTCACGCTGTCCTGGTAAAACCCGTAGTTCACCAGCATGGCCATCTGCGCGGAGGTCACCCAACCCGAGGTGGGCGCCTGCCATGCGGTCTGCGCCGCGCTGCACCAGCCCACGTTGCACGTCAGGTACACGTACGTCGTGGGGAAGTACAGCGTCTCGACCAGGTCATCCGTCCCACACCACGGCGGGAAGCCAGGGGGATCCAGCTCGTACAGGGTCATCCAGTTCGTCCACTCGCCGTAGGTGTACACGTCTTTACACCCGCCGGTGTCGCACTGGCCGTCCCCGTTGGTATCCCGTGGACAGGTCACCTGGATGGTGACCCCCTTCGTCCCGTGGACATTGACCGTGTACCAATCCCGTTGCTGAGTGCAGGCATTCCAGTTGTAGTAGTCGCAACTCGGAGGTGGATAACCGGACGTGCAGGAGTTCCACTGCATCTTCGAGTCTTTCGGTTTCCAGCCCTGGAATTGAGCGCTATCCTGCTTTTGGCCGTAATTTGATGTTACGCCCCAGTTGCCAAAGGGCGGCGAGTGCCAGCACCCATACTCCTCCCACCCGCACTCGACGTTCACCGGCCCCCACACGAACCTGTTCTGATTCAAGCCGGCCACCGACAGCCAGCAGGTTTGCGCCGGCAGGTTCTTGAAGCTGCAAACCAACAGGAGCAGCATCGCCCCTAACAAAGCTCTTACCTTACCCATTGAATCCCTCCTTCCCATTCGATTCGTCCACAGGTTCCCTGGCCGCCGGACGAGCCCTGGGCGGGCCGCTTGGGAACAAGGACGACACGCATGCTTTTCCGATCGATCCTGTCACCAACGAGGTACCCGGCCGTGGCGAAGCCGATGAGCAGCCCGTATCCCCCCTTGGTGCCGTACTCATCGGCGCCGATGTGCAGTAGAGCGAGCGAATACCCGGCAGCTATTGGCAGCGTCGGGGTCAGCAAGGCCCGCCCCCCATGTGTCTTCCATCTCGCAGTCAACACGCTGACGAGTTCGCGGGGAATCCGGGTACGCCCCTTGGGGATCGCCGCCGCGTCCGAGGTCTTCTTCACCCGCACCTCCAGCGCGTCTGGCAACACCCTCTCGGCCCGGCCCCGCACGTGGACCCCGTTGGTGAGCACGGTCTCGACGTCGCGGCGCTCCACCAGCGGAGCCAGTTCCTCCCAGCGGGCATGCACTTCCTTCTCCCGGGCGGAAAGCACCGGCGCCACCGACAGCAGCAGCAGCGCCACGGATCGGATACCCCCCGCCTCCCTACCGCACCTCGGCAGCTTCCGGTTGCCCGGACTGCCGCAATGCCTCCTGGATGGCGGCGTCAAGCTGACCGACATCGGCGATTCTCCTTCCGTTGACAAAGATCGCCGGCGTGCCGTCCACGCCGGCCTTGCGCCCCAGTTCTATGTCCCGGCGCACCCGCTCCCCGGCGCCGGTATCCTTCAGGCACTCGGTGAAGTCCGCCTCGCGCAAGTTGCTGGCCCGCGCCAGGGCAGCCAGTCCAGCCGTGCTTAGGTCCTGTCCTTCCGTGAACAATGCCTGGTGCACCTCCCAGAAGCGCCCTTGCTGCTCGGCGCACGCGGCGGCCTTGGCCGCCTCGAAGGCGTGCGGATGCCGCGGCAGCGGGAAATGCCGGAAAACAAGCCGGGCTTTGGGCCCCCACTTCGCCAGCGCCTGACGGATGACGGGCTGCGCCTGGCGGCAGAATGCGCACTGGAAATCGCAGAACTCAACGATGTTTACCGGCGCGCCGGGGCTGCCCAGCGAAGGCGCCGGTCCGGCCGCCAAGTCCGCGACCGCGCCTTCCAGCAGGTGGTTCGTCACCGTCGCCTCCCGGCGCAGGCGTTCCAGAAGGCGGCGCAACGTATCGGACCGGCGGTGGTCCTCCAGGTCGCGGCGAATGCGGTACTTGGCCTCGGGCGCCAAGGCCCCAAGAAACCTATCCCGGCTCCGCTGATAGGCTTCCGCGACCTCCTGATCGGACACGGCGACGCGTTCCACGTGCCGCCGCAGGTAGTCTTCCAGGCTGGCGCCCTCCTTGCGGGCTGCCTGCTCCAGCAAGAGGTTGTCGATCAACTTGAGCAGTATGGTCTGGCGGAGCCGGCGCTCCTGGTCTTCCAACTGAGTCAACTGCCCCCTGATCTCGGCGTCCAGCCGCGCCGCAGTGATCGGCTCCCCGTTCACACGAGCCACGACGTCCTCGGGAGCAGGTTGCGGCACCCTGCCGAAACTGAACGGTGGTTGGCAGGCCAGACTCGCCAGCAGGAGCAGCCGCAGGCACAGTCTGATGACCGGCTTCGACCGGGCTGCTTGTGCGGGAGTGCTGTTCGAACCGGGACGGACATAATGCCGCATGTGTCGGCATTGGGCCCGCATTTCCACGTTTAATCCCCCGGGAACAACTCAAGTATACCCCCCCCCGCCCGGTGTGTCAATCCCCCCGATTTAAAAATCGGCCGTTTTATCGCCTGCCGTTAGCTGAGCAATTCCAGCTCGATGCGTTTGGCCGAGGCGTCCAGGGCCGCCACGCGGAAGGTGCGGATCTGGCCGGCCTTGGCCGGTTCGGACACCGGGGTTTTGCCCTGCTTCCAGCGGGCCGCCAGCAGGGCGGTCATCGAGGCCAGGTCGGGCCGCCCGTTCTCGACGGCAGCCTCCACCCCCGCCTGCTGCTTGCCGCTGAGGGCGCAGGTGGCAAACACCCCGTCGGCCACCTCGACCTTGGCGGCGCCGCGCTGAACCTCGACGATGCGGCCGGTGATGGTGTCGCCCACCTGGTGCTCGGCGATGTACTCGTCGGCGGTGGTGGGCTGAAGCTGCTTCAAGCCC
The DNA here is from genome assembly GCA_016871095.1 of Acidobacteriota bacterium. Lineage (GTDB taxonomy): Bacteria > Acidobacteriota > Terriglobia > Bryobacterales > Bryobacteraceae > VFZS01. The sequence goes on along the minus strand of VFZS01000225.1, from coordinate 4,686 downwards.
AGGCGGATGCGCCGCTTCTCGCGGTCCAGCTCCAGCACCAGGGCGCGCACCCGCTCGCCGGTCTTGACCACCTCCTGCGGGTGCGTGAGCCGCTTCTCGGCGCTCATGTCGCCGATGTGGATCATGCCCTCGATGCCCTCCGCCAGCTCGACGAAAGCGCCGAACTTGGCCAGGTTGCTGACCGTGCCCTCGACCAGGCTGCCGGGCGCAAAGCGCTGCGCCGCATCCTCCCAGGGATCACCCAGGGCCTGCTTCAGGCTCAGGGCGATACGGCGCTCGGCCGGGCTGACGTTCAGGATCACCACCTCGACCAACTGGCCGGCCTTCAGCACGTCGGCCGGCTTGCGGGCTTTCTTCGACCAGGACAGGTCGGAAAGGTGGATGAGGCCCTCGATGCCCGGCTCCAGCTCCACGAAGGCGCCGAAATCGGCCACCCGCGCCACCTTGCCGCGCACGCGGTCCCCGGTCGCGTACTTCTCCGGGACAGCGGCCCAGGGTTCCGCCGTGAGCTGCTTCAGACCTAGGGAAATCCGCCGGCTCGAGGGATCCACCTTGAGAATCTTGACCTCGACGGACTCGCCCACCGACACCACGTCGGAGGGCTTCCCGACGCGCACCCAGGACATGTCGGTGACGTGCAACAGGCCGTCCACGCCGCCCACGTCCACGAAGGCCCCGAAGTCGGTCACGCTGCGCACCGTGCCGCGCACCACGGCGCCCTCCTGGAGGTTCTCGAAAGCAGCGGCTCGCGCGCGGGCCTCTTCCTCCTCCAGCACCGCGCGCCGGTCCACCACCACGTCCTCGTCGGCCACGTCCAGCTTGATGACCTTGCAGGAGATCTCCTGGCCGACCAGCTTTTCGAGGTCCGCCAATTCCCGCACCCCGCTGCGCGAAGCGGGCATGAAGGCGCGCACTCCCACGTCCACGCTCAGTCCGCCTTTGACCACGCCCGTGACCATGCCGGCGATGGCGTGCTTCTCGGTAAACGCCCGCTCCAGCGAGGCCCAGTCCTTGGGGCGCTCGACCTTGATCTTCGACAGCAGGTAGTAGCCCGCCGGATCACGGCCCTTGATCGAGACCACCACCGTGTCGCCGACCTGGACTTCGTGCCGGCCGGAGGCGTCGCGCGCCTCATCGGCCGGGATGATGCCCTCGGTCTTCAGGCCGACGTCCACGAACACCGCTTCCGGCGTGATGGCCACCACCGTGCCCTGGCGGCCCTCTTTTCCCGGCTCGCCGGGACGGCGCTGCGATTCTTCATACTCCGAGAGGATCTCGGCAAAGGAGGTCTCGTCGAGGGCGGGGACCTCACCCTCGGCTTCGGGATTGGGCATACCTGGGGAACTCATGCGGATGGAACTGATTCTCCATTCTGGCACAATCCCGGCTAAGATGGCACTTGGGCCGATGGGCGGATTCATCCAGGATCTGGTCTTGGTGGCGCTGTTCGGGGTGCTGGCCCTGGGCGGGCCGGAGCGCGGCCCGCTCACTTACGTCATCCTGTTCGCGCTGGCGGGCCTGCAAATCGCCGAGCGGCGCACGCCGGCGCTGCTGACCACCCGGGGCAGCGTGCTGGCCAACCTGGGCAAGCTGGCCGTGGGCTACCTCCTGATGGGCTTCACCGGAAGCATCAACTCCAGCTACTACCTGGTCCTGCTGATCCCGGTGATCTCGGCAGCCACCACGCTGGGCGCCGCCGGGACGGTGGTGTTCACGGTGCTGGCCTGCGCCTCCTATCTCTCCTTCCTGTTGTACCTGGACTGGTCGCTGTACACCCTGTCGTCCTACGCCATCGCCGAACTGATCCTGCGGCTGGCCTTCCTGGCGGTGACCGGTTACCTCACGCAGAGTCTCGCCCATGCCCACCGCACCCAGGCGCGCAAGGCCCAGGCCGCCGCCGAGCAACTGGCCGCCGCCAACCGCAGTCTCCAGGAGGCCGAAGCGGCCGTGCGCCGCTCCGAACGCCTGGCCGCCCTGGGACAGCTCTCCGGCGGCCTGGCCCACGAGCTGCGCAACCCCCTGGGGACCATCCGCGCTTCCGCCGAGATGCTGAACCAGAGCGTCCCCAAGGAGAACGGCGTGGTCGCGGAGCTGGCCGGCTTCATCTCCGCCGAGGTGGACCGCATCAACTCCCTGGTCACGCGCTTCCTCGAGTTCGCCCGGCCGCTCGAGCTGCGCCCCGCGCAGGCCGAGTTGAGCGAGGTCATCGACCGCGCCGTCACCCAACTGGAGCGCGCCTCGCCGCCGCGCGAGGTCACCGTCTACAAGGCCTATTCCCCCGACGTGCGGCCCTTCTCCCTCGACGCCGAGCTGATGGAGCGCGCCGTCTACAACCTGCTGCTCAACGCCGCCCAGGCCACCCCCGCCGGCGGGGCCATCACCGTCAAGACCCGCCCCATGGACTCCGCTGTCGAGATCTCGGTCATCGACCGCGGCGCGGGCATCGCCGCCGAGCACCGCGAGAACATCTTCAATCCCTTTTTTACGACTAAGGCAGATGGCGTCGGGTTGGGGCTGGCCATAGTCTCCAAGATCGTGGACCTGCACGCCGGCACGATGGCCGTCGAGAGCGAACCGGGCAAGGGCAGCGTCTTCCACGTGTATCTGCCCACGGAGCGCCAGGCATGAAGACCCGCGTGCTGATCGCGAGTAGAATAGGCATTCCTGCCTGTTCGGGCGTATGAAGACCCGCGTGCTGATCGTCGAGGACGAGGACAAGCTCCGGCGCGTGCTCGAGCTTCAGCTCCGCGCGGCGGGCTTCGAAGTGGACCAGGCCGGCTCGGCGGAAGCGGCCCTCAAGCTGGCCGATCGCGCCGGCCTCATCCTCACCGACCTGCGGCTGCCGGGTATGGACGGCCTCGAGCTGCTGGCGCACATCCGCCGCCAGAACTTCGAGACGCCGGTCATCGTCATGACCGCCTATGGCACCATCGAAACCGCCGTGGAAGCCATGAAGGGCGGCGCCGCGGATTTCCTGCCCAAGCCTTTTTCCCTCGACCATCTGATGACGGTGGTGAAGAAGGCCCTGGACATGCGCGCCCTCCAGGACGAGAACCGCCAGCTCCGCGAGGAGCTGGGCCGCCGCTACCAGTTCGAGAACATCATCGGGCGCAGCGCCGCCATGCAGGAGATCTTCGCCACGGTGGTCCGCGTGGCCCCCTCGCGCGCCACCGTGCTGCTGGCCGGCGAGAGCGGGGTGGGCAAGGACATTATCGCTCGCGCCATCCACTTCCACTCGCCCCGCCGCGACCGTCCCTTCGTCAAGATCAACTGCACCGCCCTGCCCGAGAACCTCATGGAGAGCGAGCTGTTCGGCTACGAGAAGGGCGCCTTCACCGGGGCCGCCACTTCCAAACCGGGCAAGTTCGAGCAGGCCCATACCGGCACCGCCTTCCTGGACGAGATCGGCGACGTGCCGCCGGCGGTGCAGGTGAAGCTGCTGCGCGTGCTCCAGGATCGCGAATTCGAGCGCCTGGGCAGCAACCAGACCCGGCACATCGACGTGCGCATCGTCGCCGCCACCAACCAGGACCTGCGCGCGGCCCTCGAACAGGGCACCTTCCGCGAGGACCTCTACTACCGCCTCAACGTGGTGCCCATCAACCTCCCCCCGCTGCGCGAGCGCCCCGAGGACATTCCCTTCCTGGCCGAGCACTTCGTGCGCAAGCTGGCCGCCGGCAGCGGCAGCCGGGTTGAGTCGATCACTGACCAGGCCATCCGCAGGCTCATGGGCTACCACTGGCCAGGCAACGTGCGGGAGCTGGAGAACGTCATCGAGCGCAGCCTGGTGCTATGCACCTCGGACCGGCTGGACGCCGCCGATATCCGCCTGGACATCGCCCCCCGCGCGCGACGGGAGTCCGCCGCCGCACCGGTCCTGCCCGAAGGCATGACGCTCGACGAATACGAGCAGGCCATCATCCGCGAAGCTCTCCGCCAGGCCGAGGGCAACAAGAGCCAGGCCGCCCGCCTGCTGGGCCTCACCCGCAACGCCCTGCGCTACCGCCTCTCCCAGATGGGAATCGAGGGTGGGTAGGCGCGACCGCCCGCGCGCTACACTACTATCAGATGAACCGGGGAGGTGGAGAATGGCCGACCTGAGCATCACAAGCCGCATCACCGAGCAACTGGAGCACCTGCCGGCCGAGCTCCAGCGCCGGGTCCTGGACTTCGTCGAGGCTTTGGCTCAGTCGCAACCGAAAGGCGAACCCGGCGCCAACCTGCTTCGATTCGCCGGCTCCCTCGATCCCCAAAGCGCTCAGGAGATGAGGGCGGCCATCGAAGAGGGCTGCGAGCAGGTAGACCGGGATGAATGGTAGGCTCCTGCTCGACACCAACATCGTCATTGCGTTGCTCGAGAAAGAAGTGGCGGTGTCGGAGCGCTTGGCCGGAGCCGCCGAGATTTTCCTTTCCGCCATTACGCTGGGCGAGTTGTACTACGGCGCCGCCAAGTCCTCCCTGGCCCAGCAGAACACAGCGCGGCAGAGCCGCAACCAAAGCCCTGCTGGCGGTTCCGTGGGGCGAACCTCCAGGTTTGCGAGCTGGTTTTCCAACCAGCTTTGGGCCGCGCCCGGAGCCCGCGGCAGGTAAGCCGGCAAGGATGCCGGCTCGCAAGCGTGGACGCTCGCCCCACCAAAGGCTCCAGAATCTTCGCGGCGCGCAAAGAAACTCAGCGAGTGTAGTACA
>VFZS01000224.1 GCA_016871095.1 Acidobacteriota bacterium | reverse complement strand
GGGGCGCCACCCGAGAAAGAGCGGCCGGCAGTTGGCTCAGCGCGCGCTGGTCGACATCCTGGCGGCGGCACCGGATCCGGCAGCGCTGGCCGCGCGCATCGAAGCCGTGCATGCCGCCTGGTGCCGTGCACCGGATTGGTCGCGCGATGGCGGCCGCTACTGTCCGCGGTTGGACCGCTGGCTGCGCGAGGAAGGCTATCTCGACGGCGAGCCACCGAAGCCGCCCGACGAAGTCGATTACCCGTACTACAAGCCGGACTGGGCGGAGGATCAGGGTGCCGAAAGCTGATGACTGGGCCCTGGAGAAAGGGCTTCCCGTAAACCTCGACGCCGAGCGCTACGTGCTGGGCTCCGTCCTGATCGACGACTCGTTGTTCGCACAGGTGGCCGGCGTCATCCAGGCCGACGACTTCAGCTTGGAGAAGCACCGCCGGATCTTCGGCCGCATGACCGAGTTGCACGAGCGGGGCGAGCGCATCGACCGCATCACGCTGGCCAACGAGCTGATGAAGCACGGCCAGTTGGAATCTTGCGACGGATTGGGCTATCTGGTGTCGCTCGACGACGGCCTGCCGCGGATCAGCAACCTGGAAAGCTACGTCCGCATCGTCCGGGACAAGGCCGTGCTGCGCCGGGCGATTTGCGCCTGCCAGAGGACGATCCATCGGTGTTGCGGGGCCCTCGACGATCCGGCGGCCCTCCTCGATCAGGCGGAACGGCTCTTGCGGGAGATCGGTGAGAGCGTGCAGGTGACCGGCCACCTGCGCGCGCCGGCCCAGATCATCGAGGAATACCCGGGCGGGCTGAACGCCTTCATGCAGCCAGCCAGCGGCGGGATCAAGACGCCGTGGCCGGGGGTGAATCGCCTCATCACCGGACTGAGACCCCCACAACTCGTCGTCATCGCTGCCAGACCAGGCGTCGGCAAGTCGGCTGCCGCTTGCCAGATAGCCGACAAGGCGGCCTCCGCAGGGGCAGGTGTAGTGATCTTCTCGCTGGAGATGGGCGCCGACGAGATTCTACAGCGTATGGCATGCGCCAGAGGTGGCGTGGATTCGCAGAAGTTCCGCCAGGGCAAGCTGGACCAAACCGAGCGGCTGCAGCTTCAGCGGGCGCTGAGCCAGATCGCCGAATTGCCCCTGTGGATTGACGACAAGACGGGCATCACGGTGCCGGCGCTCGAGGCAGCCATCCGGCGGCAACGTGTGCGGCACAAGATCGACTTGGTCATCGTGGACTACCTGCAACTGATGCAGAACCTCGGCCGGCACGAACGGCGGGTCGAGGAGATCACGCAGATCACCCGAGGCCTGAAGCTGGCAGCCAAGGGGTTCAATGCCCCGTTCTTGGTGCTCGCGCAATTGAACCGTGCCTCGGAAAACGAGAGGAGACGGCCAGTATTGTCTGATCTGCGCGAATCTGGTTCCACCGAGCAAGACAGCGACGTGGTGATCTTCATCCACCAGCCCGAGATGCAGAAGGGGGGCAGCCCGGGCATGGCCGGGCTGGCCGAGTTCATCATCGCCAAGCAGCGCAACGGCCCGCGGGGAAAAGTGGATTTGCAGTTCAACGACCGGCTGTGCCGGTTTGAGGAGCGAGCAGATGTCCAGGATCAGGAAGCGCACACCACTTACGAGAGCAGTGGAGGTCGTGTCCAGGATGCTCGAGGTCGACACGGGTGGACGGAGTCATGACAGCACCACGGCCCGTAGCATCGCGATGTATGTGGTCCGGGAAGCGACCGGCGCGTCACTGGCGCGCATCGGGCAGGCCTTTGGCGGGCGGCATCATACCAGCGTCCGCACCGCTGTCATAAAGGCCGAAAAGCTGCGCCAGCAGGATCCTGAGATCGACACACTGATCCGGTCCCTGCTCCGCGCGGCCGACAGCGGGCGGCATCCTGCGGGGTTGCCGCCCTGCTGCCGGGATTGTGCTGTGTACAAAGCGCATCTGGCCCAGCAACCCGCAGCCCGGCGGAACGGAGGTCTGGGCACCAACACCCGAGGATCTGGAAGCTCGCCGCGTCCCGCAGCGGGAACGCTGTCGCCAATGGCGCCGGAGGTCAAGCCGTGATCGACCAGCACCACATCCGCACGTACACCGGCATCGAGATGAACCCGCTGGCGCCGCGCCCCGAGGATATCGCCCTCGAGGACATCGCGCAGGCCCTGTCGCTGCAGTGCCGTTTCATGGGGCAAATTCCTAATCTCTACTCGGTCGCCCAGCACTCCGTGTTGGTGAGCCGGATAGTGCCGCGCGAAGACGCCCTATGGGGCCTCTTACACGACGCGGCCGAGGCCTACTTGGGCGACCTGCCACGCCCGCTAAAGCGCCACCCCATTATGCAGGACTACTGCGCGGCCGAGGCCCGCGTCCTAGACTGCGTCGGTCAGCGCTTCGGGCTGGGGCCCATGCCGGCGAGCGTGGTCGTCGCGGACCGGATCGCGCTCGCCACGGAGATCCGCGAGCTGTGGGGCCAGGAGGCTTTGATCCGCGAGGGCCTGGATGTTGAGCCGCTCAGTCTAGCGCGGGAGAACGAGCCGCTCTGCTCGAGGGTGGCGCGGCGGCTGTTTCTGAGCCGTTTCAGGGAGCTGGTGAAATGAACCGCGACCAGGTCGGCCGTCGGCTCCGAGACGGATTCCGCTGGCTCTTCTTAGAAGAGCTGGCGCTCAAGGATGCACATACTTGAAGAGCACCGGAAATCTCGGGTTGGATGCGCTGGCAGACGCGATCGCGGAGCGCGTGCTGGCGCGCCTGAATCAATCGCAAGAGCCGCGCCTGCTCACCGTGGATGAGGCGGCGGCGTATGTCGGACGCACGCCGAAGGCGCTGCGGCACATGATCGCGAACGGGACCATCCCTGCTGTACGCGAAGGATCGCGTGTGCATCTGGACCGTGCCGACCTAGACTGTTGGGTTGAAATGCGGAAGGTAACGAGTTAGGCTGAGCAACCATGGCTATTCATAAACGCGGGAGCGGGACGGTTTACCAGCGTGGGAGCATCTGGTGGATTCAGTATTTCGTCCGGGGCCGGCCGGTCCAGGAAAGTAGCGGTTTCGAGGAGAAGGCCGGCGCCGAGAATCTCCTGAAGCAGCGCATCGGAGAGGTCGCGGCGGGCCGACGCACGGGACCGGAGCGGGCCACGATTGCCGACCTGTGCGCGCTGGTGATAGAGGACAATCGGCTGCGGAAGCTGCGGGACGCGCAGCATGTGGAGTGGCGGTACAAGGCGCACATCGAGTCGTCCCTCGGCAACCTCTCGGTTTCCCGGTTCGGCTCGACCCAGGTGCGCCAGTACGTCGCCGGCCGCCGGGCCGCGGGCGCCTCCGACGCTACGATCAATCGTGAGCTCGCCATCATCCGTCGCGGCTTCCAATTGGGGTACGAGGCAGAGCCACCCCTGGTGCGCCGGCTGCCGGTGATCCACAAACTTGAAGAGACCAACGTGCGGCAGGGATTCCTCGAGCCGGACCAGTACGAGACGTTGCTGGACGAGTTGCCGGCCAGGCTCAAGGCGCTCTATGTCTGCGGCTACCACGTCGGGGCGCGCAAGAACGAGTTGCGGCGCATCCAATGGCCGCAGGTGGACTTGCATGCCAGCCTGATCCGGTTGTCCGCCGACCAGACTAAAGGTAAGCGACCACGCACCCTGCCCATCTACGGCGACATGCGGCGCTGGCTGGAGCGCCAGCGCGAAACAGGTCCGGCGGGCTCCCCATGGGTCTTCCACGGTGCCAACGGCCGCCCGGTCGACAATCACCTCTATGGCTGGTGCGAGGCATGCGAGCGCGCCGGACTGCCCGGCTTGTTGTTTCACGATCTGCGGCGCTCAGCCGTGCGCAACATGAAGCGCGCGGGCATCCAGGACGTGGAAGCGATGCGCATCACCGGCCATCGGACGCGCTCCATTTTCGACCGCTACAACATCGTGGACGAGGGGGACCTGGTCAGTGCCGGCAAGCGGCTGGAAGAGTACGCCCAACGGCGCAAGCAGGAGCGGGCGGCGCGGCTGGTGCGCGTCAAATGATCGTAGACGGGAACCACTACAGTCGCCGGGGCCCAAACCCGCGCCAAATGCGGGAAACGCCATGCCGAACCACTACAAGAACCACTACAGTGCGCCTGGCGCAGAATTGAGGTAAACTCAAAGGAACCAAACACTTGCTGGAGTGGCGGAACTGGCAGACGCACGGGACTCAAAATCCCGCGCCCTTCACTGGGCATGTGGGTTCGACCCCCACCTCCAGCACCAACGGATCAGCTTTGCGGACGCGCCCGGAACTCGTCGATCTCGGACAATTCCCCCTCCGACAAGCTGAACCCGCTGGCCCCTCGGACGCCCTCGAACTGCTCCGCGGAACGCAGGCCCACGATCGCGCCGGTCACCGTTGGGTGCTTCAGCACCCACGCCAGCGCCACCTGGCCCGCCGTGCACCCGTGTCGCGCTCCTGTCTGCCGGCACAGTTCCGCCAAGGCCAGGTTGCGCGTCAGATCGGGCTCCTGGAACGCCGGGGCCCGGCGGCGGAAATCGTCCGGCGCCAAGTTCGCCACCCGTTCCCTGGTCATCTTGCCGGTCAGCAGCCCGGACTTCATCGGCGAGTAGGCAATCACGCCCACGCCCGTGGCCGCGCAGTACGGCAGAATCTCGTGCTCGATCTCCGGCGAGATCATTGAATAGGGCGGCTGCAACGAGGTGACCGGGGCGATGGCTTGCGCCCGCTTCAGTTGCTCGACGCTGAAGTTCGACGCCCCGATCCAGCGCACTTTGCCTTCTTCCCTCAGCCGCGCCAGCGTCTCCCATCCCTCCTCGAGGTCCTCATCCGGCTCCGGCCAGTGGATCTGGTAGAGGTCGATCACCTCCACCTTCAGGCGCCGCAGGCTGGCCTCGCATTCGCGCCGGAGGGAGTCGCGTTTGAGACATGCGTGGATGCCTCCGTCCGCGTCCCACACGCGGGAGCACTTGGTGAAGAGGTAGGGCCTCGGCGAGACGCCCTCCAGGGCGCGCGCCACCACCTCCTCGGAATGGCCCAGCCCGTATATGGCGGCGGTGTCGATCCAGTTCCAGCCTCCCTCCAACGCGGCGTGGATGGCGGCGATGGACTGCCGGTCGTCCTGGGGCCCCCAGGCGAACCTCCAGCCGCCGCCGCCCATCGCCCACGCCCCCACGCCGAGCGGCGTTATCGAAAGATCGCTGTTGCCCAGACGCCTGGTTTCCATGGCAGTAGTCCTTTCACCATTTTGCGCCAGACCCGGGACAAGCAGGTGACCGGCCGGTTTTCCGACGATACCCGCCTCGACCGCCCCAGGTGCTATACTCGATTCGGCTGCCCAAGGTGGCGGCCCTCACCATTTGGCGAGGAATGTACGGGAAGGCGGTGCGAAGCCGCCACTGCCCCGCAACTGTGAGCGACACGTAATCCGGCTGCACGGTCACTGCCGCAATGGCGGGAAGGCCGGGCGCCCTGCCGCAGGGTAAAGCCGGGTCGCAAGTCAGGAGACCGGTTTCTCGCCCATGTGAGCAACGTTCCGTGGGAGGACGTCTCATGTACAGACTTGCATCACTTTTCCTTGCAGCCATTCCCCTATGGGCTTCCATCGAGGGGGAGGTGTTGGACCCATCCGGCCGGGCCATTCCCGGCGCCCGGATCCACTGTCAGGGCCGCGCGGCGCTGAGCGGCTTCGACGGCCGCTTCGTTCTACCCGGCATCGACCGCTGCCGGGCGGAGGTCACGGCTGAAGGATTCTTGCCACAGACCGTGGAGGTTGCCACGCCTGCCCGCGTCGAGCTGGCCGTGGCCGGACCTCGCGAGCGCGTGGTGGTTAGCGCCACGCGCCATGAGACCGGCCTCGAGCAGGCCGGCGTGGCGGCCTCGGTTATCGGGCGCGCCGAGCTGGAGCGGCGCGGCTATCCTCCTCTCTCCGAAATGCTGCGCGAGGCGCCGGGACTGGCCGTGGCCCGCTACGGGCGCGCGGGGAGCCTCACCCAGGTCTTCACGCGCGGCGCACAGCGCACCGGCACGCTAGTGCTCATCGACGGCGTCCCGTTGAATGACCCGGGCGGGGAATTGAACCTCGCGCCGTTCGAGACCACCGCCATCGAGCGGATCGAAGTGGTCCGCGCTCCCGAGAGCGCGCTGTTCGGAGCGGAGGCCGCCTCCGGAGTCATACAGCTTTTCACCCGGCGCGGCGACGCCGAGCATCGCCTGCCGCGCGGCGCGCTCGCTTACGAACGCGGGAGTTTCTCCACCGACCGCTGGACGGCCAACCTCAGCGGCGGCTCGGGCGGGCGCGTGGACTATTCGCTGACCACCGAGCAGTTCCACACCGTGGGCGAGTATCCCAACGACGCCTATCGCAACACCAGCGGCGCGGCCAACCTGGGCTTCCGGCTCTCCTCCACCACCCAGGTGCGCGCCATCTACCACGGCGCGGACTCCTGGCTGGGCGTCCCCAACCAGGTGGGCTACGGCATCTACGACCTGGATGCCAGCCAGGCCAGCCGCAACGCCACGCTCTCGCTGCGCCTGGACGACCGGCGGGGCGCCAACTACGCCCAGCGCGTCCTGTTCGGCTACCGCCGCCTGCGCGACCTCTATGTGGACAGCCGCGCCGACGGCCCCTATCAGGTGGCGGCGCTGCTGCGCGACGTCGCTACGCCGGTACGGCGGGTCTACCTGGAGCGGCTGGTGGATCCGAAGGCGCCGCCGCCGCCGGGCACGCGGCTGGTGACCCGCTCGGTGCTGCTGTGGGCCTCCGATCCGTACTTGCAGCTCACCTCGCGCCAGAACTTCGAGTACCAGGGCACGCTGGCGCGCCGCGCCGGCGCCTCGGTATTCGGATACGAGTTCGAGCGGCAGGGCGGCGAGATCACCGGCAGCGAGGTCGCCCGCGACAACCACGCCCTGTTCCTGCACCAGCAGCAGGCGGTGGGCAGCCGCGTCTACCTCTCCGGCGGGCTGCGCCTCGAGCGCAACAGCGTCTTCCACCGCAAGCTCACGCCGCGTGGCGCCGCCAGTTTTCTGCTGGCCGGAGAGCACGGCCCGCTCTCCGCCACGTACCTGCGCGCCAGCGCGGCCCGGGGCATCACCGAGCCCACGCTGGTGCAGAACTTCGCCCGCGACCCTTACTACGTGGGCAACCCCGCGCTGCGGCCGGAGAAGACCGCCAGTTACGAGGCGGGCCTGGTTCAGGAGTGGTTCCACCGCCGCCTGCGCACCGAAGCCTCCCTGTTCGCCAGTTCGTTCCAGGATCTGATCGTGTTCGTCTTCCTGCCTTACCCGCAGCCTTCCACCTGGCAGAACGTAGAAGCCAGCCGCGCGCGAGGTCTGGAGCTAACCGGCGAAGCCCGGCTCCCCCGGCAGCTCTCCCTCGGCGGCCATTACACACGCATGTGGACACGCATCACGCGTTCCTCCTCGCCCAACTCGCTGTTCACGGGCGAAGGACAGGAACTGGCCCGGCGGCCCGGCAACTCGGGCGCGGTCACTGTGTCGTTGTCACCGCGGCGGTGGTGGCTCCAGGCTGGCGCGGTGATGGTGGGCGAGCGCCAGGACACGGACCTGTTCGGGGTGACGCGCAATCCCGGCTACCAGCAGGTCTACCTGAGCGGCGGCCTGCGCCTGGGCCGCCATTGGAGGCCCTACCTGCGCGTGGGCAACCTGCTCAACCGCCGCTACTACGAGGTGCTGGGATACAGCGCCCAGTCACGCAGCATCACCGGGGGGGCGCGGTTGGAATGGTGATCGCGGTCCTCCTGCTGCTGCTCGCCGGGGCGCAGCGTATTGTCTCGACCGCGCCCAGCGTCACCGAGATGCTGTACGCGCTCGGCCTGGGCGACCGCGTGGCGGGCGTGACCACTTTCTGTCGCTACCCTTCCGAGGCGGCGCGCAAGCCGAAGATCGGCGACTACCTGCGGCCGAACCTCGAGACCATCGTGGCCTTGCAGCCGGACCTGGTGATTGTCGAGACCACCGGCGTCCGGCGAGTCGAGCGCCTGCCCGGTCTGAAGCTGAAGGTGCTCGAGGTGGACGACGGCACGCTGGCCGGCATCTACGAATCCATCCGCCGCATCGGCGCCGCGGCGGGCGTGGCGGACCGCGCCGCCGCGCTGTGCGCCCGCATGCAGGCGGCGCTGGGCGAGATCCGCCATTGCACCGCCGCATTGCCCCGCCGCCGCATGATGTTCGTGGCCGGGCGCGCGCCGGGCCGGCTCGAAGACCTGATCGTGGTGGGACGCGGCTCGCACCTGCACGAGCTGATCGAGATCGCCGGGGCCGCCAACGCCTTCGGCGATGT
>VFZS01000223.1 GCA_016871095.1 Acidobacteriota bacterium | reverse complement strand
CGGAGGTGCTGGCCACTTATGCCGGCCTGTTGTTCCGCGATCTGCTGGACCGTTTTCAGGGTGATGTGGCGCTGGCCGTGGCGGCGTACAACGGCGGGCCGGGCCGGCCGAACCCGAAGTATGCCGCCGGCGTCGAAGTCGTGGCCCAGCACGCGCGCAGAGTACTGGAACACGCGGCTGTGCTCAACGGCCGTCCCGCCGCCGGAGTTAGCTTCCTGGCCCGCGGCCGTTCCCGCTTCCCCTCCGGCCGCTAGCCCGCCAACGCCCCGCCGACACGTCCGGCCCGGACCTGGATACCATCTTCTACATGGAGCGCCACGAAATGGCCGGGAATGACGGCCTCGAGCCGCCGCCCTTGCTGGGGAAGTGGGGACGGGTCTACACGGCCGTGCTAGGATGGCTGGCGGCGCTGATTGTGCTGTTTCTGCTCTTTCAACGGGAGTTTGCGCCATGAGGCCGCTGGACTGGTACGTCCTGATCGGCACGCTGCTGTTCGTGGTGCTGTATGGCATGTGGCGCTCACGCGGCTCCCGCAGCATGAACCAGTACGTGCTGGCCGGCAAGACCATGCCCTGGTGGGCGGTGGCCTTCTCCATCATGGCCACGCAGGCCAGCGCCATCACCTTCATTTCCACCACCGGCCAGGCCTACGTGGATGGTATGCGGTTTGTGCAGGTGTACTTCGGACTGCCGCTGGCGATGGTCATCCTGTCGGCTACGGCGGTGCCCATCTTTCACCGCGCCAAGGTCTACACCGCTTACGAGTACCTGGAGCAGCGCTTCGACGCCAGGACCCGCGCCCTGGTCAGCGTGATCTTCCTGATTCAGCGGGGGCTGTCCAACGGCATAGCACTGTGCGCCACGGGCATCGTCCTAACGCTGATCCTGGGCTGGCCGGACCATATCGCCATCCTCATCATGGGCTCGCTGGCCATCCTGTACACCACCACGGGCGGCGCCAAGGCGGTCACCTGGACCGAGTTCCCGCAACTGATCATCATGATGCTGGGCCTGGTGGCCGCCCTGGCCACCGCGGTCTGGCTGTTCCCCGGCGACGTGAGCTTCCTGGACGCCGTGGCCGTGGCGGGCGCGGCGGGCAAGCTCAAGAGCGTGGTGTTCAGTTTCGACTGGAACGACCGGTACAACTTCTGGAGCGGCCTGCTGGGCGGGATGTTCCTGGCGCTGGCCTATTTCGGCTGCGACCAAAGCCAGGTGCAGCGCTACCTGACCGGCAAGTCCATCGCGCAGAGCCGGCTGAGCCTGATGTTCAACGGCGTGGCCAAGGTCCCCATGCAGTTCCTCATCCTGTTCATCGGGGCCATCGTATTCGCTTTCTACCACTTCGAGCCGCCGCCGCTGCTGTTCCAGCGCGCGGACCTGGCGCGGATCCAGGCGGCGAAGGCGGAGTACACCCCGGTGGCCGAGCGATACGACGCCGCGTTCGTGGAGCGCCGGCAGGCGGCGCGGGAGATCATCGACGCCCGGCGGCAGGGCGACCCGGAGGCCCGGGCGCGCGGCGCCGAGCGTTACCGGCGGGCGCAGGGGGACTTCGAGGCCGCGCGCGGCGAGGCCATCGCCCTGACCAGGAAGATCAACGGGGGCCGCGACTACAACGATGCTAACTACATCTTCCTCACCTTCGTGACACGCTACCTGCCGGCGGGCGTGGTGGGGCTGATTATGGCGGCCATCTTCGGCGCGGCCATGTCCACCATCTCCTCGGAGATAAACTCGCTGGCCACGGTGACGGTGATCGATCTCTACCAGCGGCACTTCAAGAAGGACGCCCCGGAGGGCCACTATCTGAAGGTGGCCAAGTGGGCCACGGTCTTCTGGGGCGCCTGGGCGATGGTGACGGCCGAGCTGGGAAAGAACCTGGGCGCGCTCATCGAGGTGGTCAATATTGTCGGCTCTCTGTTCTACGGCGGGCTGCTGGGCGTGTTCGTGCTGGCCTTCTTCTTCCAGCGCGTGGGGGGCACCGCGGCGTTCCTGGGGGTGATTGCGGGCGAGGCCGCTATCTTCGCCACCGCCGGGCTCACCAAGGTGTCATTCCTGTGGTATAACGTGATCGGGTGCCTGGTGGTGATCGGCACGGCGCTGGCCGTTTCCGTGGTGGAGAACAGGCTGCGCTGGGGCAAGGCGGCGTAGCCCTCGGATTTGCTCTGGGCGCTCTCCGATCCAGGCTTGCCCGCCTAGGTCAGCGCCAGCCAGCCCACGCCCGCTCTCTTCAGGGCGTAGCCGGTGTCCTGGAGGTGGTTGCCGTAACAGAGCATCCAATGGAAGCCGCGCAGCTCGGGGACGATTCGCGCCGTGTCGGTCTTGACGCCCACCTCGAGTTGGGTGCGGCAGATGGGGAAGAACGGATTGGCCTGGATCTCGCCGGCGAACCCCAGGCAACGCCTGCCGGCGAAGTCGGGATTGAGGATGGTCACCGTCTGGCCCTTGCGCATGTCCACCTTGGGAGCGGCGCCGTAGTCCGACTCGTAGTGCGTGAGGATCCTGGCCGGCTCGGCCTCGCGGCCGTCCATCCGGCGGGGCGCCGTGCAGTGCGAGACGGTGACGATGCCGTTGTAGGGGAACGAAGCGTTGCAGAGGAAGACCGGTTTGCCCGACAAGTAGTGCAGCAAAATGCCCGCGGGGATGACCACGAAATCCGATTCGCAGAACGCCAGGTAGCCCTCGTCGTTGAGCAGCGACAGGGGCAGGCAGGCGGTGGTCTCCGATATGGGCATGATGGTGCTCATGCAGGCGCCGATGGTGAGGGCGTCGGTCTGGGCCTCATCGAGGATGTCCCGGAAGACCTCGGTCAGCACGAAGGCTTTCGAGACGAAGTCCCGCGAGGTCTCCAGCCGCACGCCCTTCTGCGCCAGGTAGCGGGTGGCGAGCTGGTCGCAGCGCTTCACCAGCCCCGCGTCGGCGTAGGCTTTCTTGAGCCGGACCTCCAGGTCGGGATACGGGACGGTCACGAGGTCGAACTTCCAGCGCGCCCTGGCGCGGTCCGGCGCGCCGCGCCCGTCCGCGCCCCAGCCGCCGGCGGCGCCAATGGCCACCACGCGCTTGCCCAGCGTGTTCTTGAGCGCGTAGAACGACCGCAGGCGCCACAGCAGGTCAGCGTGGCTGTCCACCACCACGTCGTCAGTGTCCATTCCGGGGTGGCCGAACTCGTCGCGGGTCTTGCGCAGGAAGTGCGGGTGGACCCCGATGTACATGTAGTAGATCGGCCCCGACTTGTGGCGCACGAAGATGACGTTCCAGCGGTCGGGCAGCGCCAGCGCGTCCAACAAGTCCCGGGTGTGCCCGGCTGCGTACATCACCAGCACATCATGCTTTCCGGCGGCCACCGCGGCCGCCTTCTCGGTGTCCCGGACCACCTCGAGCGGCAGAATCTCCAGCGGGAAGTCCGCGGCGGAGGCCATCTGTTTGAGATCGCGGTTGATCCTTTCGTTCTCCTCCGCCCCGGCGGCTTCGGTGTGGATCTCGGCGGTGGTCCGCCAGCTTGTGGCCGGCTTCCGCGCCTTGATGCGATAGACCAGCACCGGCTGGACGCGCAGCGGAATGCGAATGGGCTGCTGGCGGGCCGGCTCACGGGCGCCGGCGGACGCCACCGCAGCCAGCGCGCTGCCACTCGCCAGGAAGCCGCGCCGCGTCAGCGAACCGCCCGCGCAGCCAGCGCAAGCCGCCGGCGCGGCGGAGCAACAGCCGAAGTCACTCGTCGTGGTACTCATGTCCGCCTCGTCCCTCAGACGCCTTTCGGCACGGACCAGTGTTGCCGGTACTCGCGGCGGAGGAGCCGGCTGGCCTCGGCATCGCCAGTGATGGTCTCGGTCTTCGGGTCGAACTGGAGGGCGCGGCCGGTGCGGGCGACGATGTTGCCCAGATGCGCGTGCAGGCTCGAGAGGTGTCCGATCTCGATCTCCGCATGGGGCGGCTTGCGGCTGCGCATCGCCTCCACGAAGTTGCGCGCGTGCTCGGCCGGCGTGCCTTTCTGGTGGGAAACCAGCTTGCCCTTGGCGTCGAAGATCTTGACATCGTCGCCAATCTGCACCATGCCCTGGCTGCCGTAGACGGCCACGGCGTTGTCGGCGCCTTCGAGGCCGTACGGGTTCCAGATGCGCATCTCGAACACCAGCGCCTTGTCGGAGTACTCGAAGGTGAGGTTCATGGTGTCGGGGGTCTGCTGGTCGTCCTCGAAGAAGAGCTTCCGGCCCATGCCCGTGACGCGGGCCGGGGCACCGACGCCCAGCGCCCAGCGCGCGATGTCGATCTGGTGTACGCCGTCGTTGCCGATGTCGCCAGTGCCGTAGTTCCAGTGCCAGTGCCACTTGTAGTGGAAGCGGTTCTCGTTGAAGGGGAGCAGAGGGGCGGGTCCGGTCCAGGTGTCGTAGTCCAGACCCTGGGGCACGGGGCTGTCCGGGCGGCGGCCGATGTCCGCGCGAAGCTGCACGTTCCAGGCCTTGGCCATCAGGACGCGGCCGATCTGCCCGGAGTGCGCGTACTCGATGGCCTGCCGCACCGAGGCCCGGCTGCGCGCCTGGGTGCCGTGCTGGACGATGCGCCCATTGCGCCGCGCCGCCTCGACCATCAGCCGGCCCTCGCGCAGGTTGTGGGAGGCCGGCTTCTCGACGTAGACGTCCTTGCCCGCGGCGCAGGCCAGAACGGTGGCCGGGGCGTGCCAGTGATCCGGCGTGGCGATCACCACCGCATCGAGGTTCCTGTCGTCCAGGGCCTTCCGGATGTCCCTGACCACCGGCGGGGTCTTGGCCCTCATCTCCTGCACGATTTTCACGGCGGCGCTGAGGACGTTGTCGTCCACCTCGCAGACGCAGGCGATATCCACCTCCGGCAGTTGCAGGAAGTCCCGGGTCAGCGCGCGGCCCCGCCCGCGCACGCCCATCACCGCGATGCGGATACGGTCGCTGGCCGCCGGGGCCCGCCGCGCGGCGGTCACGCCCAGCACGGCAGTGGGAAGAAAGTAGCGTCGCTCCATGACGGTCATTATGCTCCATGCGCGCCGTGGCGTGGGGTTCCCCGTTCAGGGTCTTCGTGCGCCTTGGGGAGAGGCGCCGGGAATTTCAGCCGTTTCCAGGAAGGCGTGATATAATCTGAGCCGCTGAGGGCGCCGCCGGCTCCGGCGCGAGGCAGGCCGCGCAGGGGCCGCAAGCCTTCGGTCTTGGTTGCGGCTGGTCCTCGCCGAGGGAGGGAGATTCAATGCGTTGCTTTTCAGGGGCAGTACCGGCGATCCTTGTTCTCCTGCTGACAGTGCCCGCTGTTGCGCAGCTCGACATGGGCATCATTTCCGGCAGTGTGACGGATACATCCGGAGCGGTCATACCAGGAGTGCAGATCACCATCACCCAAACCAGCACCAATGTGCAAAGCACCACGCAGAGCAATGAAAGCGGCCTGTTCCGCGTGCCGTCCCTGCGGCCGGGCCCCTACAGGGTGAGCGCGAGCGCGGCCGGATTCAAGGCCTTCACCCGCGACGGCCTCCTGCTCCGCATCGGCGAGAATCTGGCCGTGGACATAGTGCTTGAGATCGGCGCGCTGACCGAAGTCGTCGAGGTCACCAGCGCCCTGCCCCTGCTGGAGACCCAGACCTCGTCCACCGGCCAGGTGATGACCGGTGAGTACTTCTACAGTCTGCCGAACTACCAGCACTGGACCAAGGGTGTGCTGTTCTACACTCCGGGGATCCAGCACTCCAACCAGCAGTGGCCCGGCTCGCTGAGCGGCTGGTCCATCAACGGCGGCAATTCCAACCAGATCGGCTACTTTGAAGACGGGCAGATGGCCACCCGCGGCGACGGCGGCACGACTCTGAACTCCATCGCGGTGGGGGTCGAAGAGGTCAAGATCTTGACCTCCGTGCTGCCGGCCGAATACGGCCATGCCTCCAGCGGCGCCATCAGCGTCGTGAAGAAGGCTGGCACCAACCTGCTGCACGGCAGCGGCGGCTATCTCTTCAAGGACGACCCCATGGCCCACCGCCGCTTCTTCCAGATGGAAACCGCCAAGCAGCAAAAGGTCAATACGTTCTTCCAACAGCCGGATCTGGTCGTCAGCGGCCCCGTTTACCTCCCGCGCCTCTATGACGGCAGGAACAAGACCTTCTTCTCCGTGGCGGGCTCCTATCACATCGACACCAACGCCAACGCATCCACCTATTCGGTTCCCACCGACGCCATGCTCAGCGGCAGCTTCAACTTCCCCAACGTGACCGCGAACCAGCTCTACGACCCGGCCTCCACCAGCGGGAGCTTCGCCGCCCAGGACCTGTCGCGCACTCCTTTCCCAGGGAACCTCATTCCCCAGAGCCGCTTCAGCGAGATGTGGAAAGCGATCGCGGCCAACAACCCCTTCGCCAAGCCCAACGCTCCGGGCAGCTACACCGGGTCGGGCGTGTCCGGGAATCTCATAAAGGATGGGACGGGCAAGTACCGCAACAAGGCCACCCAGCTCCGCATCGATCATGAGCTCACCCGGAGCCTGAAGATGTTCAGCAGTTTTGTGTGGAACAGAAACTACCAACCCTCCATCAACAATGTGATTGTATACAAGCCTTACGACGCCAATGAGCGGTACACGGTCACGTACCAGCACGTGGCTACTCTCGGATTCACATATACGCTTTCTCCCACCTTCATCAGCGAGACCAGATTCGGCGACTACCGGTATAGCAACAACCCGTTCATGGCAACACCCGAGTACCAGTTCGCGATCGCGAAGACGGTTCCCAACCTGCCGGCCGACGTGTACCTCAATCCGGTGGATGTCGGGTTTGGCACCCAGGGCAAGTACGGCAATGGCGCTCTGGGCACCGGCACTTTGAGCGTCGCCGTCAACGGCAACCGCACCTTCAAACAGGACTTCACCAAGGTGTGGCGCACCCATGCCATCAAGAGCGGCTATGAGTACATGTGGATGAACGGGGTCTCGCACGAAATCGGCAATCCCCGGCTGAGCCTCGGTTTCGGCGGCACCGGCGGCCTGCTGAACAACGGGCAGTCCATCCCGAACACGGGCGGCATTACCCTGGCGGCGGTGATGCTGGGTTACGTCACCAGCTACAGTTACGTCCAGCAAGGGGCGGCCACGCTGCCGGTGAACTCCATTCACAGCCTCTACGTTCAGGATGACTGGCGGGTCCTCCCCAGGCTCACGCTCAATCTGGGCGTGCGCTACAGCACGGAGAGCCCCATCCACAGCAAGTACCCCGGGCAATTCAGCGTTGGAAGCCTGACCAAGAAGGACACCTACTTCACGCGGTCGATCCCCGGCGTGGTCACCTGCCCGGATACTGGTTGCATAGGCGGCTGGGTGCAGCCCAAGGGCGGCTTGTACAACCGGGACTGGAACAACTTCCAGCCACGGCTCGGGTTCGCCTGGAGATTCCGCGAAGACACGGTGATCCGCGGTGGCTGGGCGCTGATGACGCACGACAATCTGATCTGGTACACCAACCAGGCCGAGATCGGCGGAAGCGGCTTCTTCAACACCGGCACCGTTACCGCGGGGAACAACGTGTACACGCCGCTGTTCCACATCAACCGGGGGGTGCCCGCGCCCGTCTATCCGGCCCTGCTGCCGGACGGGACACTCCCCTCCGCCGGCGGCACCCCGCAAAACCGGGCCAACGGCACGCTCTACATCATTCCGGAAAACTACCATAACCCGTACACGATGAACTGGAATCTGAGTATCCAGCGCTCGATCGCCAAGAATTACCTGGTGGAGATCATATACACGGGGAGCCGGAATGTGGGCTTTCGGGGCACGTATAACTGGCAGTCACGGCCTTACGGAACCGGGCTGGACGAGAAGGGGAACGTGATCGATCTGACGCGATCTGAGAACTGGGCCTACCGCAACACGTGGGTCCAGAACTCGGCGTTGGTTCAGGCGTACAAGCCATACCCTAGCTGGAACAATGTGAGTTACTACGCGAACAACGTCAATCGGGTCTACCATGCGGGCACTATCAAGATGGAGAAGCGGTACTCGTATGGCTTGAGCTACCTGGCGTTCTTCACGTACCAGAAAGGCCTGGAGAACAGCCCGGGCAATCTTTACAAGCCTGACTATGTGGGCCGCGGCGTGACTGGCAATACCCAGAAACTGCGGTTTGGCAGCTCGATGCTTTATGAGCTGCCAGTGGGGAAGGGTAAGCGCTTCATTAGTGGAGGGGGCTTGCTGAACTGGCTGTTGGGCGGTTACAGTTTGGCGTGGAACTACCACATTTGGATCCCCACGCCGCTGAGCGTGAGTTACACCGGAGCGTCGTACCTCAACCCGGTGACGGGCCGG